>NZ_NXLO01000002.1:300000-425883 GCF_003364295.1 Helicobacter sp. MIT 99-5507 | reverse complement strand
GCCTTTGTATAGACTAAATTTGCAGGTGCTGCTGTCCCAAAAATATTATTTATTTCTTCTACGATTAAATCTTTTGGTTTTTCAGGTTTCTCTGGTTTAACAACACTTCCACCAGTTTTATTGATGAAACAACTACTATTGTTATTTTGGTTAGTGCAGAAATCTTGTTTATACACTGCTGTATTCGTAAAATTAATTTGGCTATGTGTATCAGGTTTGCCTGTGCAAGTATAAAATCCGTAACTCGTGCAAAGATTTGATTGCTTTAAGACATCTTGTTTGAACGAAATTGTCTCCTTGCCATCACTTCCTTTTTTCTTATCTACGACTTTATCTAAATCACCTATCCATACACAATTGACGAATTGTTTTGAATCACTACTAACACCACTAGAATTAGCGACTTGGTACTCATTGATGCAAACTCGCGTCTCATCTCTACCAGGACCAGCTGCATAAGCGACACTAGCTAAAAATAAAAACACAAATAAAGATCGTGAAAATACTCTCATTTTACCTCCTAATGTTAAATATAATGTTTTTTCAAGGTTTATAAACATATAATGCCATCTTTAAAACCATGTGCCCATAGCTCAGCTGAATAGAGCAACAGGTTGCGGTCCTGTAGGTCGGGGGTTTGAATCCCTCTGGGCATACCATCTTTAAACTACTTAAATAGCCTACAACTACAATATACAGCAATTTCAAAAATTATTGAATGAAATATTAACAAAAAATAACAAAATATAGAAAAATATTTACTTTTGATATATTTATAATAAAATATTAATTTTAATAAATATAGTGTTCTTTTTTTGGGGGAGGGTATGAAGAAAGATGAAATTATCCAAAAAACTATAGATTTTCTAAATAAAAACAAAGAAAATCACGAAATAGAGAATCTAACTCTAAATGTAATCCTAAAGCATTTAGGAATCTCAAAGGGGAGTTTTTATTATCATTTTAAAAGTAAAGATGATTTACTCTTTCAAGTAATTAATCCACTTATAAAAAATCAAACTCAAGAATTTAAACAAAATATAAAAAAGCTAAATAATCTAAAAGAGCAATTTTGTTTATTATTTGAACCATTTATTTTAGAGCCAGATAATAATAAATTAAAGCAGATTGAGAACTTTTATGTAAATTTATTTTTTAGAGAATATCCAAATAAAATAAAATTACAAAATACAAAGAAAATATATACAAAGATTAAAAATGATAGAAAATCTCTACTATTTCAAGCACTAAAATATAATGATATTAAAGTAGATAAAAAGCTAACGATATTACTTGAATTTTTAGATACAACGATGATATTTTATTATTATATAAATAAGGTTTTATACAAAAAATATACAAATAATGAAATATTAGATTTAATAGATATGCTATGTAATTTGATAGAAAAACAATATAAAAATAAGTAAGCTAAATACCCTATTTTATATATAATTGATAATACAAATTTTATTTTGGAGTGGTTAAAAAATGAAAACATATCCTAAGCTATTTTTTAATAGAGAATTATCATGGCTTACATTTAATACAAGAGTGTTAAATGAAGCAAAAAATACAAGGATTCCACTATTAGAGAGATTAAAGTTTGTTGCTATATATGGAACAAACTTGGATGAATTTTATATGGTTAGAGTAGCTGGATTAAAAAGATTATATCTAGCAGGAATCACAGAATATAGTGCCGATAAGCTAACCCCATTGCAACAACTAAATGAAATTAGAAAATACATACATAATGAAAAAGATGAACTACAAAAAGTATTTGGTGAAATAAATAATGCTTTGGCAAAAGAAAATTTAAGTTTTAAAGAATTTAGCGAGCTAAATGAAGAACAAAAAAAATATTTACAAGAGTTATTTCATTCATCTTTATATCCTGTAATTGTGCCGATTATAGTAGATTCTACGCATCCATTTCCACACTTAAATAATCTATCATTTGCAATGGCAATAAAACTAAAAGATTCTGCAAATAAAATAAAATTTGGAATGGTTAGAATTAGTAGAATGTTACCTAGGTTTATAGAAGCTGCGGAAGGCGTATATGTGCCGATTGAAAATGTTGTCGGAGAATTTATAGGAGAAGTTTTTGAAGGTTGTGAAGTAATATCATATACTCCATTTAGAATCACAAGAAATGCAGATATGGAGATAGAGGAAGAAGAAGCTGATGATTTTATGGAGATTATGGCAGAAGGGCTAAAAGCAAGAAAAAAAGGTGAGATAGTCCGCCTTGAAGTAGGAAAAAACAAAGATACTAGCTTGCTTGAATTTATTACAAATCATATAAAGATTCAAAATGAAGATATATATGAATATTCAATACCACTTAATTTAGGCACATTATGGCAAATAATTGGTGCAAAAAAATTTGCTCATCTTACACTTCCTACATTTAGTGCAAAAATATTACCTCCACTAAATAATAATGCAGATATTTTTCATACAATTGATAATAATGATATATTATTATTTCACCCATATGAAAGCTTTGATCCAATAGTCAATTTTATTTCTAGTGCAGCAAAAGATCCTGATGTATATGCAATACGAATGACGCTTTATCGTGCTGGTAAAAATTCACCTATAATAAAAGCTTTAAGTGAAGCAGCAGAAAATAATAAGCAAGTAACTGCATTGGTTGAATTAAAAGCAAGATTTGATGAAGAAAATAACCTATATTGGGCAAAAGCATTAGAAGCTGCTGGGGCACATGTAATTTATGGAATCCCAGGACTTAAAGTGCATGCAAAAATAGCATTAGTCATTAAAAAAGTGGGCAATGAATTTAAAAAATATGTCCATCTCTCAACTGGCAACTACAATCCTGCAACAGCAAAAATATATACTGATATTAGCTACTTTACTTCAAATGAAGGAATTGCAAATGATGCAGTAAAATTCTTTCATACACTATCTACAGGATATGCACAACAATGCAAGCTAGATTCTATACTTGTAGCACCAACACAAATAAAGCCAAAAATATTGCAGCTAATAAAAGAAGAAATGAAATATGGCAAAGATGGATACATAATCTTAAAGGCTAATTCTATCGTCGATGTAGATGTGATAGAAGCCCTTTATGCTGCAAGCAAGGCAGGGGTAAAAATCGATATGATAATTAGAGGTATATGCTGTCTAAAACCAAAAGTAGCAGGAATTAGTGAAAATATAAGGGTAATTTCAATTATTGGAAAATATTTAGAACACGCTAGAATCTATTATTTTAAAAATAGTAATCCACAAATCTATTTTGCAAGTGCAGATCTCATGCCTAGAAACTTAGAAAAAAGAGTTGAGATAATGACACCAATCATTAAAAAATCAATTGCTGATAAATTATTTGGGATACTAAAATTGCAATTAGAAGACAATATCCAATCTCACGAATTACAGGAAGACGGCACTTATATAAAACTTTCTCCAAAAGATAATAATGCCACAAATTCACAAGAAGAATATGAAAAATATGTAAATTTGATATTTAATAGCTCGATAAAAGCAAAAGATACAAAAACAAATAAGCTTTTAAAGCGAATGATAGGCGAGAGCTAGGATTTGTTTTAAGATTCTAGAATCTTAGATTCTAGGATTCTGTATAAAAATATATAAAATTTTCATAAATATTAGGAATCTCTTTTTATTATTTTAAAAGAAAATTTAAATGTTTATCTAATATAAAAATTCTTATAATTGCGTCTTTCAAATTTTATTTTTTTAGAGTTATAAATGAGTGTTTTAAAAGTAATAAAGCGTAATGGAAGAATCGAAGATTTAGATATAACAAAAATACAAAAATATACAAGCTCTGCTATCAAGGATTTGGCTGGAGTTAATCAAAGCGAGTTAGAAGTTGATGCTAGGATTTTATTTAGAGATGGAATTACTACTGAAGAGATTCAACAGACACTAATTAAAACAGCAGTTGATAAAATAGACATAGACACACCAAATTGGACTTATGTAGCTTCTAGATTATTTCTTTATGATTTATATCACAAAGTAAGTGGATTTACTGGATATAAGCATTTAAGGGATTATTTTCAAAAAGGTATGAATGAAGGTAAGATACTCAAAGGCTTTAGTAATAAATTTGATTTAGATTTATTGAATGATTATATAAAGCCCGATAGAGATTTACAATTTAACTACTTAGGTATTAAAACGCTATATGATAGATATTTACTAAAAGATAGAGATAATAAACCAATAGAATTGCCACAGCAAATGTTTATGGCAATTGCTATGTTTTTAGCTCAAAATGAAGAAGATTGTAATAAAAAAGCTATGGAATTTTATGATGTATTATCTAAGTTTGAAGTTATGGTCGCAACGCCTACTTTATCAAATGCTAGAACACCTAGACATCAATTATCTAGTTGCTATGTAGGCAGCATGCCCGATAACATAGAAGGGATATTTGATAGTTATAAAGAAATGGCATTATTATCTAAATATGGCGGTGGAATTGGATATGATGTATCTAAGATTAGAGGCCTTGGAAGTTATATAGATAATCATAAAAATGCGGCGGGTGGCGTAATACCATTTTTAAAAATCGCAAATGATGTAGCAGTAGCAATAGACCAATTAGGAACTAGAAAAGGTGCGATAGCTACATATCTTGAAGTATGGCATATAGATATAGTAAATTTCATAGATTTAAGAAAGAATAGTGGTGAAGAGAGAAGAAGAACTCATGATTTATTCCCTGCATTATGGATTTGTGATTTATTTATGAAAAGAGTGCAAAATAATGAGCTTTGGACTTTATTTGACCCTTATGATGCAAGTGATCTTACAGAGCTATATGGCAAAGAATTTGAAGATAAATATATAGAGTTTGAACAAAGAGATGATTTACAAAAAGAGACAATCAATGCAAAAGACTTATGGAAAAAGATACTAACTAACTATTTTGAGAGTGGATTGCCATTCCTTTGCTTTAAAGATACTGCTAACAAAACAAATCCTAATGCTCATAGTGGGATTATAAGAAGCTCAAATCTTTGCACGGAAATCTTTCAAAACACTTCACCTAGTCATTATAAAGTAAAAGTAGAATTTGAAAATGGTGATATGGAATTATTTGAAGAAAATGATATTGTCAAACTTGATAGTGGATTAGAAAAGAAAGCAAATAAACTCACTTCCTTAGATAGCATAAATAGTAAAAGAATATTTACAACACAAAGAGAAGGAAGCGGTGGTGAAAGTGCAGTATGTAATCTAGCAAGTATAAATCTATCTAAGATAAATACAAAACAAGACATAGAAAGAGTGGTGCCTATTGCTATTAGAATGCTTGATAATGTGATAGATTTAAACTTTTATCCAACAAGAAAAGTTAAAGTTACTAATATAAAAAACAGAGCTATTGGATTAGGTGTTATGGGTGAAGCAGAAATGCTAGCAAGAGAGCAAATAGTATGGGGCAGTGAAAAGCATTTGTATAAAATTGATAGGATTATGGAATTAATAAGTTTTAATGCTATCAATGCAAGTAGTGATATAGCAAAAGAAAAGGGGGTATATCCAGACTTCAAAGGCTCGAATTGGAGTAAAGGTATCTTCCCTATTGATTTAGCTAATAATGAAGCCTTAAAGCTAATAGATAGAGATTTATTTGATAAATGTGATTGGGATAATCTAAGACAAAAAGTTTTAACTCAAGGTATAAGAAATGGTTATCTTATGGCAATAGCACCTACAAGCTCAATATCTATTCTAGTAGGCACCACACAGACGATAGAGCCTATTTACAAAAAGAAATGGTTAGAAGAGAATCTAAGTGGAATGATACCTAATGTCGTGCCAAATCTAAATGTTGATACATATAATTATTATGTTAGTGCTTATAGCTTAGACCAAAGAGATATAATAAAAGTAGCTAGTATAAGACAAAAATGGATAGACCAAGGACAGAGTGTAAATATATTTATGGAAATAGACAAAGCAAGTGGTAAATATCTAAATGAAATATATATGCTAGCTTGGAAGCTTGGATTAAAATCTACTTACTATCTAAGAAGTCAAAGCCCTGATATAAAAGATGAGACCATAGATAGAAGCATTGAATGCTATAATTGTCAATAAGGAGTTAATATGAATGAGTTGCAAGATAAAGTTTTAGGTGTTGCAAAGGAATTTAAAAGAGTATGCAATGAAAACAACCTTAGATATTTTATGTAATGTGGAACATTGCTAGGAGCAGTAAGGCATAAAGGTTTTATTCCATGGGGGGATGATGATATGGATTTTTATATGCCAAGAAGTGATTATCAAAGACTGATAGAACTTGATAAAAATGGAATCTTTGATAAAAAATTTATTTTTAAACATTGGGATAAGACAAAAAATTATATTTGGAATTTTGGAAAATTAGAAGATACCACGACAACATGCATAGAATCTACAATAGCACAAAATAATGTTAATTATAAAAGTGGTGTAGGTATTGATATTTTTATTTTAGATGGGGGGGGGCAGCGACAAAAATCAAGCTAGAGAACATTTTTTATTAATGGCAAAATTAGCAAATCGTAGATATGATAAATACTGGAAAGCAAAGCTAGCAATAGAAATCCCTTCCCAATAAAACAACTAAAACAAATTATTTTAGATTCTAGGCGAGAACTTCTAAGATTTGATTTTGTTATGAATTATTTTAAAAATAAATTTCAAAATTTAGAAAACAAATATGATTTTGACAAATCAAGATATATAACTTCTGCATTTGTATTAAATGTATATCAAGGTGCATTGCATGAATATAAAGATTTTATGCCTTACATTGAACTTGATTTTGAAGATACTAAATTTAATGCACCAAATAATTATGATACATACCTAAAGCGACTTTATGGTGATTATATGACGCTACCACATTGAAGAGAGAACAGGGCATATGCCGTATTTTGTAGATTTGAATCTAGCATTTGAAAAATATGATGCACCATATTTAAAATAATCTATTTTAAAATAGTAAAATTCACACTATGGCTATCTCCATTGCTATCTATTACGCTTAATGTATGATAGCCAGAATCTAGATTTAAAATCATTGTATTATTTTTACTCACTCCTAAATATCGCTTATCGAGATACCAAAATACATTATTGTTATTGATATTTGCAATCCTTGCAATTAGCTCATTTTTTCCACTAAAATCTTTTGTGCGAATGATTGAGAGATTATCCTTTGGATATAAAATCTGCAAACCTTTACCTTCTTTTTTAATATTGATATTTTGTTCTTTATAATATTCAAGCAAAGATAATGGTAAATTAATTTTTGTTATCTCTCTTGCATTGATAAAATCTTTATGAAGAGAATTTACTTCTTCTAAATTATCATTTAAAAATACATTTACCAAAAATGGTGATTTCTCTAGTGGTTTTGCATGCTTTGGATATAAGGCTTTTGTAGATTCTATATCTTTATAATTTGTATCATATCTATAACCTGTAGGTAAATCTAGTAAAATCTCTTTTAAATCATCACTTTTTTCAAACTCACCGCCAACATTCCCCAAATCATTTACAATATCAAATAATAATGCCCCGGCAGTATCTAGCCCAAATAAATTTGGATTAGAATCTCCATTAAAATTTCCAGCCCAAACTACTATGGTATATTTTGGTGAAGTTCCTGCAGCCCAAGCATCTTTTCTGCCATAGCTTGTGCCGCTTTTCCAATAAAATATTTTTTTGTTGATAAAATAATTATCAACCCCTATTCGTTTTACATTTTTCAATGCATCAAGCATTAAATAAGCACTTCCTTTTGAAAATAGCCGTTTGGTAGAAGATTGTCTATTGGTATCTCTAGTATAATAAATATCTCCAAATTCACCATAATTACCAAATCCCACATAAATCTTTGCTACATCTTCTATAGTGATTTCTTTTGTGCCAAGTATCAAAGATAATCCATATCGCTCAAAATTACTATCATCAAATCTTAGAATCTCTTTTAGATTAAAGAAAAATTTATCATATCCATACTTTTGTAAAAGCGATACAAAAGGGACATTTAGTGATTTTATCAAAGATTCTCTTGCACTAATTAATCCAAAATATTTTTTTGATGCATTTCGTGGCTTGAAATTTGAAAAAAATGTAGGTGCATCAACTAGCTTTGATTGTGGTGCTATTATTCCATTGTCAATAGCAAGTGCATATAATAATGGCTTTAGCACAGACCCAGGACTTCGTTTTGCCAATATTCCATCAATTTGTCCAAAACCATCAATATCAAGAAAATCTTGAGAGCCACCATAAGCTAATACTTCCCTACTTTGTGTATCAATAATTATTCCAGCTACATTTTGTATGCCAAGAGTAAGAAGTTTTTTGTGATATAGTTTTAGCCTATCTTCTAGCAGAATCTGTATATTTTTATCTAATGTCGTTTTTATCACAGGATTGTCAAATCTAAATGCCAAATGAGGGGCAAGATTCTTAGAACGATTAATAGTTGGCAAATTTTCATTTTTTGCTAATTTTAGATTATCTTCATCTATATATCCTCTTTTATGCAATTCATCTAATAATCTATTTCTCTTTTCTAACAATAAATGATTATTTCTACCAATATTAATAAGCCCTGGAGAATGTGGCAAAACAGCAAGAAGCGCGCTTTCTCCCCAAGTCAAATCTTTTGGATTTTTTTGAAAATATAAAAGCGATGCAGCAGCAACACCAATGATATTGCCACCATAAGGAGCATTATTAAAATACATCTCTAAAATTTCATCTTTGCTATACAAAGATTCTAGTCGTAAGGCTAATATCATTTCATTGATTTTATTAAAATATGTCCGTTTATTTTGATACAAAAGCTTTATAGTTTGCATCGTGATGGTGCTACCACCAATACGTTTCTTGTATCTTACATTAATATACATGCTTCTTAAAATAGCTCCAAAATCAATACCAATGTGAGAATAAAAATTTCTATCTTCAAATATAGATGTAGCAATGCTTAGCTTTGAGCTTAAATGTGAGCTATTTTTGATATGCCATTGTTCATCTTTGTTTAAAAATATGCTTAATATTTCATCATTTTTATCAAGCATACTTTTGCCATAGCGACTAGAAAAAGGATCGTCTTTTGGATTAAAACTAAAAAATACAAAGCAAAAATAAAGAAGAAATATAAAAAATAAAAATAGCAGTATTTTAAAAAAAATATTGCTATTAAATTTTTTTTTAGAGATTCTAAACATAATTATAAAATACTAGAATCCCTTATTTGCTAAAAACATTTACTCTAAAGCTATCACTACTTGCTTTGTAATTACCATCATACATTGCTTCAACATACGCAGGTGGAAGAGTATAATTCCCCGGTGTAACTGCATTAATCTTTACATATACAACTTGTGGTTTATTATATAGATCAAAAAACCACATAATTTTATCATCTCTAATGTCTGTATAAGTAATAGTTGAATTTGCATTTGCTACTCTATTTGCAACAGGATCATTATTTAATCTAGTATTTTCTATCTCCCAACCACTAGGTAAATTCTGCACCAAAGCAATATTTTTTAAATAATTTTCATCATCTAATTTTTCTAATGTAAGTTTTATATAAAAACTCTTTGAGCTTTTTAGGTTTCTTGGATTGATTTGTTTTTCATTATTATAATTATCAATCTCTACAAATTCTCTTTTTAGCTTTAAATTTTTGGATATATTATCGCCTGCTTTATTTGCAATAATCCCTTCCCAAGTATAATTTATAAATAAATTTTTATTAGATTCTACTTTTGCAACTCCATCATTTAGACTAAATATAATATTAGAAGAATCTTTGTTAAATGATTGTTTTTTATTATTTATCGTGATTGTGCCTTCGATATTACTATTTTTTGCATCTTCTTTTATATCTGCTAATACTAGTAGCGCATAACTCGTAGTTTGGGTAGAGAGCCATTTATCACTCTCTAATGCATTTTTAATATCATCATATAAGCCTTTATGAATCTTATTATTTATGATTTTATAGGCTTGAAGTATCATTGCTTTGCTTCTAAGTGATGAACCATAGCTATAATCATAATAATTAGACTTATCATTTGGCTCAGTGTTAAGATTTGCAGAAATCTTAGTAGCTATATCATCAAATCCAGCAAGTTTATAGCTTGCGGCAAGTAGCCATTTATTTACAATACTTAGAGAATTCATATTGTTTTCATAAATCTCATTCATGATACCAAGCTGCACATTTCCACTAAGAGCTAAAAGATATAACGGATAAATATCATTGTAATTATTTCTTGCATTTTTTATTTGATAATTAATCACTCTATTTAGCATATCATCACTGACTACAAAACCTTGTTTTTTTGCCATGAATAGAAAATGGCTAGCATAATTACTTCCCCAAAAATCGCTACTTCCTTGACCCATCCAATACGAGAATCCTCCATCGCTAGTTTGAAATAATGCAATCCTTGAAATACCTGCATTGATATTATCTATCATCGTTTGCTTATCTATAAAACCTGCATTACTTAGCTTATCAATAAAAAGCTGTGGAAATATGCTTGAAGTGGTTTGTTCAATGCAACCATATGGGTATTTAATAAGCCATAATAATCTATGATCAATACTTAAAATCGGTGTATTGCTAATTGTTATTTTTCCAATATTTGACTTACCTACAAATGATGATGGGGCATTTATCGTAGCTATTTTATTATCGCTATTGATTATAAAATTATCTATTAGTGTTGTATATGGATTTGGTGCTTTTATGTCTATATTTGTGGAATCTGTCATAGAGAAATCACCACTTTTTAAATTAATAACAATATCTTCAATACCAATCTCCTCTCTTACATGACCTTCAAAAAATACTACTTTTGATTTTTTATCATTAAAAGATAGATTGTAAGATTGCTTATCAAAATTTATAATGCCATTGCTTTTTATGCTAATTGTTGCATTTTTGACATCATCTTTTATTGGCATAATTTCTACTGGAATCTTAAAATAATCATTTATTTTTAGACTTCGTGGTATTGTAGGCAACATAACAACAGGGGCACTCACTCGTATATTTTTATCTGCACTGCCAAAATTATTTTCATCTACAGCAACAACCATCACTCTTAGGCTTCCTAAATACGATGGAATCTTAAATTCAAAATTTGCCTTGCCTTCCTTATCACTTTGCATTGGTTTTACAAAAAATGCTACAGCCTTAAATCGCTCTGCACTATCATCTTTTTGCTTATTTTGGCTTCCTAAAGATTCAGCAGCATAATCACCACCGATTGAATATACTTTTTCGATTCTACCTGTAATTTTATTTACCACATATCCATATGTATCAAATGTATCAATATTATATTTCATTTTTGCATAGAAATAATCCCAAGGTGAAGGGGTTTTAAAATTTGTAAGCCCTAGTAAGCCTTCATCAACTAAAGCTATTGTATAAGTTACTTGTTTGTTTTGCTTATTTGAGACTTCTACATTTACACTACTATTTGGCAGAATCTCATTTGGTGCTTTTATATCAACATCTAGCTTTGTTTTATCATTTATGATTTTTATAGGCACAACCCCATATAATCGAAGTGAGCGATCATTATCATTATCTTGATAATTTTGGAGCAATAAAACGCTAGCATATAAATTTGGTGAATATTTTTCATCAATCTTGATATCTACAACACTTTGATTGTCTTTTGTATCAATCCAATATCTATCCAAAATATTATTACTATCACTTATAGTAATTAAGGCTTTACCACCTTTGATGCTCTCAAATATAACTTTTGCTGTATCATTGTGGTTATATTCTTTTTTATCGGTTTTTATTTGTAATTGAGTGATTTTATCTACATCAAGTGGCTCTCCCCAAGATGATGAATACAATAATATAGATGCACTTTGATTATTTGTAGAATCTATCACTTCTACTAGAATCTCACCTCTATCTTTTACTTTAAAGCTTATATTATTTGTCTTATTATTAGTGGTTATTTCACCCTCATTTATAAGCTTTGTATTTTTATCACTTTTTATAGATAAAGCATATTGTTCATAACTACTATAATCCCACCACCAAGAATAACTATTGTTATAAATTTTATATTTTAGTTTTCTATTTGCAATAGGTTTTTCATTCTCATCAATCAATATTACAGATAGATTTATATTATCATCTTGCTTTATATATCTTGTGCTAGGTTGTTTTATACCAACAAAGCTATCAAAGAATTTTAAATTTACTACTTTTCTGTTATTTACTTGTCTGCCATTATTTTCAAATACTCTTGCTATAAGCACTGCTTCTAGGTTCTTATCAATTTTATTAATATTTTTTATATCTATATTACCTGTTACACTACCATTATCATTTAAGTTTCCATTGTAGCTTCTATTATCTTGATAACTTAAGTTTGTCTTGTTTTCAAATATATAATCTTTATAATTTTTAGATATAAAACTTTTTGGTCTAATAAATACATCTACATCGTATTCCAAGCCACTTGCTGGAGCGCCAAATAGATAATCACTTTGAATTGCAAATTTGATATTTTTTTCTTTCTTTAAATCGATCTCATCTAATACATCAATATCAACTTTAATTCTATTTGGCACGACTGCCTCAACTGCAATTTTATGATTAAATACATTTCCACCAATATCTACACTTATATTATAAGTCCCTGTATCTGCATTTTTATCTGTGGTAAATTCATAATAATAGATTCCATTTTGTATAGGAGATATGCTAAGTTCATTTATTTGCTTTTTGTTTCTTGGGGTTGTGATTGTTAGCTTTATTGGATGTTCTATCTTTGAAGTGCCATTTCTTGCAATGATATTTAAATATACTGTATCTCCAGGACGATATACATCTCTATCTGTGTATATAAATGCTTTTAAATTGTTGCTATCATCTATACCACCGACATCAAAACCATCTAAATTTAATTTCATAGAATCTAAATGTAAAATCGCAAAATCATCACCTTTTGTTCCATATAAATACATAGGTTTTGTATATTTTGCAGTCTTATTACTAGAATAATTAAGTGTTACATTTCCATCTTTATCTGTGATTCCACTTGAGATAGTTTGATTATTTATGCTTATAGATTGGATATTTACTCCGCTTAATGGCTTATTATCTCTTATGTCAATTGCAGATGCTATGATTTTATTTTTCTCTCCATCATAAAAACTCTGTGCAATTAATGCCATATTTGAAAATACTATCTGTTTATATAAACTACCATTGTCATCAAAATAATTATATTGTCTCCAATCTGATGTGCCTGCTGGGAATTTATAATCAACATCATCTTTACCAAAATGCAAACTAACAATAAAAACTCCACTAGTATCTTTGATAAAACTTAAATCAATCTCATTTTGCACCCAAATATTTTTAGGAGAATCTATATCAATAGTTATTTCTTTTATCGTATCACCAATATAACTAAAATCACTGGTTAGCCAATAATAATTTACATTATTTTTTATCAAATCTGATTTGTTTAAAAAGTGAGTTATATTATTTGCATATATTTTTTTTACTACAATATTTGCTTTTTTGACATTTATAGAACGAAATGCAATCTTTTTATTATTTACATCTGGGAGGAAGATTCCATCATTTGAAAACTTAATCCTTGGTGGTATATCATAAGTCTTAATATCTATTTTTACATCTTTTTCTAGTTTGCTATTTTGTGATTTGATACCTTTTAGAATCTCAACTACATAATCAACATCTTGTGCAAAATTACCTGTAATATTTATAATATTGTCTATTTGAGATGCATTAAATTTCACATTTGGAGAGATTCTTATAAAATTATTAAGATTGATATTTTGTTCTAGTGCTTGTGAAAATTTGATTTCTATACTTATTTTATCGCCATTAATTATTTTTGAGCTAATTACATCTAGTGATATGTTTTTTGGTGCTATTATCTTTTCATTTATCTCTTTTTGTAAGCCCATATCTTTTGATAATATAAGATTATATGTATCATCATTTTGTTTTGGAGAATCCATAAGCGTTGAATAAATATAATAAGTATTTATTTGTTCTGAATCTTTATTTATATTTAGTTCAATGCTATTTCCATTTAAATCTAATAATTTTAGATTCTCTTTTATATCTTTTAGCGATACCTTCTGTGATAATTCTAATTTTGCTTCAAGTTTAATCTTGTCTAAAAATTGAGTATCTCTAATAAAATTAATATCTTGAAATTGTGCTTCTATAGGCTTTGTCTCAAAATTTATTATAAGATTCTTGTTATTGATATTAGAATCTGCATTTTTATTAATTAGACTAGAATCTAGTTTTATTTCATATTTTTTATTTCCACTAAAAGGCTCATCTGGCAATAAAATGATTCTATTGCCATTGCTAAATACATAGCTACCTATAAAATAATTGCCATTTACTTGTATTTCACCATTTGCAACAATTGGATTATTATTATTTTTTTTTGCAATTTCACTATCAAATAAAATCGTAGGTTTGACATCTGTTTGCACTAAACCATTTGTCTTTTCTATAATTCCTTTTTGCTCGTTACTGCATGATATAAAAAATAAAGATATACAAGCAAGCAATATTTTAAATAATTTCATAAAATTCCTTATTTCACTATAAATCCAGCATCTTCTACTGCCTCAATCACATATGGCAGCCTTTTTTCATCATCAATATCTACTTCTAGAATCTTATTGTCAATATCTATATTTAGAATCTTCACGCCTTCACATTCACTAACAAATCTTTGAATCTTTTGGACGCAATGATTACAACTCATTCCATCAACACTTAAAGTCTTTTTCATCTAAAAACCTTTGAGCAATAATTCATCTGTATTCATTATTCCGATACCAGAATCTAGCACTTTACTAGCAATCTCTTGTGCTTCTTTTAGTGAGTGCATAGCAGCAGTTCCGCATTGATAAATATTTAATTCTGGAATATCTTCTTGATTTTTTACTCTCAATACATCTCGCATAGAATCTTCCCATGCTTCTTTTACACTATCACAAGTTGGCTTACCTATAACACTCATATAAAATCCAGTTCTACATCCCATAGGTGAAATATCGATTATTTCAACACCATTGCTATTTAAGTGCTCTCTCATAAATCCTGCAAATAAATGCTCTAAAGTATGAATCCCTTTTTCACTTAAAAGTTCTTTATTTGGTATTGTAAATCTCAAATCAAAAACACATATATCATCACCTTTTGGTGTTTGCATAACTTTTGCTAATCTAACAGCTGGAGCTGGCATCCTTGTATGATCTACTTTAAAACTATCTAATAATGGCATATTATCTCCTAATGATTTTATTTATATATTGTAAATTGAAATTTTAAGAAAACATAGTATCTATATTAAGCTTAAGAGAATATTTTTAATATATCTATAATTTCTTAATACATTAAATATCACATCTTGGGTTATTTAATATTATAAAAAAATATTTTTTGTAATATAATACTAGGTGTTAAAATTTTAAAAACAAAACAGGAGGGTTTATGCATACAAATGGTGTATTGGAATACGACTATTCCATAGCAAAGCTGTTTATATGGACAACTTTGATTTTTGGTATAGTTGGTATGCTAATTGGTGTAATTATTGCTTTTCAAATGGCTTACCCAGCACTAAATCATATTGCTGGAGAATATGGTATTTTTGGGAGATTAAGACCAATTCATACAAATGGTGTAATATATGGTTTTACACTTAGTGGAATCTGGGCTGCATGGTATTATTTAGGACAAAGAGTCTTAAAAATAACATATAAACAACATACTTTTTTAAAAATAGTAGGTTTATTGCATTTTTGGATATATTTGCTTTTATTAGTAGTTGCTGTTATATCTCTATTTGCTGGAATAACACAATCTAAAGAATATGCAGAATTACCTTGGATACTTGATTTAGTCGTAGTAGTAGTATGGATATTATGGGGGATAAGCTTATTTGGCTCTATGGCAGTTAGAAAAGAGCATACTCTATATATCAGTATTTGGTATTTTATAGCAAGCTTTGTTGCAATATCATTTTTATATATCTTTAACAACCTTGCAATTCCTACTTATTTTGTTTCTGGTGTTGGTAGTATTTGGTATTCTGTATCTATGTATGCAGGAACAAATGATGCTATGGTGCAATGGTGGTGGGGACATAATGCTGTTGCGTTTGTATTTACTTCAGCAATTATTGGTGTTATGTATTATTTCTTACCAAAAGAATCTGGACAACCAATATTCTCATATAAACTTACTTTATTTTCATTCTGGGGATTAATGTTTGTATATATTTGGGCTGGCGGACACCATCTAATCTACTCTACAACTCCAGATTGGGTGCAAACACTAGGTTCTGTATTTTCAGTTGTGCTAATTTTACCTTCTTGGGGAACTGCTATTAACATGCTTTTAACGATGAGAGGGCAATGGCATCAATTAAGAGAATCTCCAATGATTAAATTCTTGATATTAGCATCTACATTCTATATGCTTTCAACTTTAGAGGGACCAATTCAATCAATTAGATCTGTTAATGCGCTAGCTCACTTTACAGATTGGATAGTAGGACATGTTCATGATGGAGTTTTAGGCTGGGTAGGATTTACAATCATTGCAGCTTGTTATCATATGGTTCCTAGAATCTGCAAAAGAGAAATATATTCTAGAAAAAGTATGGATATGCAATTCTGGATAATGACACTTGGAATTATTCTTTATTTCTCAAGTATGTGGATATCAGGTATTACTCAAGGTATGATGTGGAGAGCTACTGATGAATTTGGAAGCTTGGCATATTCATTCATTGATACAGTATCAGCATTGCATTTATATTATGTGATTAGATCTATAGCTGGTGTATTATACTTGCTTGGATTTATTATGTTTGTTTATAATATTATAATGACTATGATTGCAGGTAGAGAGCTTGATAAAGAACCTCAATATGCAACTCCTATGTCTAATAAATAAGGGGTAAATATGTTTAGTTGGTTAGAAAGAAATCCATTCTTTTTTACGGTTGCTTTTATAGTAGTATTTTCTATTGCTGGACTTGTTGAAATACTTCCTAATTTTGCAAAAACTGCAAGACCAATAGAAGGATTAAAACCTTATAGCATTCTTGAGTTAGCAGGAAAACAAGTATATATGAAAGAAGGTTGCTACAACTGCCATTCACAGTTAATTAGGCCTTTTAAAGCAGAAACTGATAGATATGGTGAATATAGCAAAAGTGGTGAATATGCTTATGATAGACCATTTTTATGGGGTTCAAAGAGAATTGGACCTGATTTACATAGAATCGGAGATTCAAGAAGTTCTGATTGGCATGCAAATCACATGTATGAACCTACTAGTGTAGTGCCTAATTCCATTATGCCAAACTATAAGCATACATTTAAAAAAGATACTGATTTTGAAACAGCTTACGCAGAAGCATATACTGTAAAAACATTATTTGGTGTTCCATACGATGCTAATGAAAATTCAGTAAAACTAGGAAGCTTAAAAGAAGCTAAAACTATATTTATGGAAGAAGCGGCAATAATTGTCGATGAAATGAAGAATCAAGAAGTGAAGGAAGCATTTGATAGAGGTGAAGTAAAAGAAATAGTTGCATTGATTGCATATATGAATAGCCTAGGTCAAAAAAGACGAACTTCAGCTCAGTAATTTTGAGGTGTGTAATGCTAGAATTTTTAATAGAAGCTAGGGCATATATATACTTTGTTGCAACTATACTGCTTGTTATATTTCTATACTCATATATATATTATATGTATAGTGCTCAACAAAGTGGTAAAAAAGACTATGAAAAATATGCAAGACTTGCTTTAGATGATGATATTTTAGATACACCAATAGAACCAAAACAAACAAATAAAGATAAGGGGGATAAATAATGCAATCTTTATTAAATGATAGTGTAACCATACTAGGTCTGCTTGGAGCTCTTGCTATTTTAATATTAACTGCATTTATAGTTAGCACATATTTAAATAAAATGAAGCATAGCAAAGCAGATGGTGTATTAACACAAGAAAACTGGGATGGAATAAAAGAATTTAAAAATGACTTGCCTATAGGTTGGTCTACTATATTTTTATGTGTGATTATTTGGGCATTGTGGTATATGTTTATTGGATACCCACTAAATGCTTATTCACAAATTGGTGAATACAATAGGGAAGTAAATAATTACAATAAAAGTTTTGAAGAAAAATGGACAAACTTGAGTGAGTCAGAATTAAGCATTATGGGTGACAATATATTTCAAGTTCAATGCTCACAATGTCATGGTATAGATAAAAGCGGTATTGATGGTAAAGCTGCAAATTTAAATAGCTGGGGAAGAAAAGAATATATAGTAAATGTCATACTAAAAGGTAGCAAAGGTATGAATTTCTTAGCTGGTGAGATGGTGCCAATAGCAATTAGCAAAGAAGAAGCAGAGGCTATTGCAGATTTTGTTATGGCAGAAATATCAAATTCAAAAACACCAGCTAATGCAGAGACTATTGCAAAAGGTAAAGAATTATTTAGTGTTAATTGTGTAGCTTGTCATGGAGTAGATGGAAAAGGAGTAGAAGGTATGGCAGATTTTGCTCCAGATTTATCAAAATATGGCACACATGAATTTTTACAAATCGTGCTATCAAGAGGTAAAAATGGTCATATAGGTAAAATGCCTTCATTTGATTATGTGAATTTCGATGAAATTCAAGAAAAAGCATTAAATAGCTTTATACTATCTGATGAATAAGGAGTATTTATGAATGGTGGATATTTTAGTCTAAATGGTTTGACAGGATTTATAATAGCAGTTGTGCTGCTTTTAGCTATTGTTGTAGTTCTTGGTGTATGTGCTGTTAATGTGCAAAAAAAAGAAGCTACAAATTATTACAATCTAGATGCAACAAATATAGAGATGGTAAATAACTCAAATGCACAACATTATCAACTAAAAAAGGAATGATTATGGATTTTACTATTGTTGAAAAAGTGCTTGCCATAGCATTGGTGATTTTAGCAATCATATCTATCGTAATTGTTTTTATACCAAATATGTTTCTTTATTTGGTGTAAAATCTTTGATATTTATAACAAAAAGGATTCCAATATATGGAATCCTAATTACCCTATTTTGCACATATATATCTGCAAGTAATTTTGTTTTAAATCCAAACAATCTACTTACACAAAAAAGTGCGGACTTTATCCAAAAGGTTTCACAAGAACTCTTAGAAAAAACAGGAGTAAATCTATATGTATATATGGGTGAGAGTTTAGAAGGTAGAGATTATTTGAATTTTAAAGAAAATTTTATTAAAGAGCTTAATAAGCCATTTGCAGCAATTATACTGATAAAAAAAGACAAAAAGATAGATATTATAAGCTCTGAAAATGATCTATTTGATAGAAAAAAAGTCTATTGGGAATATATGGTGCCATTGATACCAACAAAAGATTCTGAAATTACAGCAGAAGCGTTATCTGCTATAGTATTTAATGGATATATAGAGAGTGTAGATTTGATAGCAGATAAATTCGATACAAAGATAGAACACAATATCCCAAAAGATGAAAAAGGTGCAAAAGCAGTAGCACAACTTATTTTATATATTATGTTATTTTCTATGCTAGGAATAGTAGCTTTTATGTATATCATTAGAAATAAAAGGAATATCAATAATGGATAATAAAAAAACATTTTGGCCTATAGGCATAGTATTATTTTTAAGCATAATGGTATGTATGATTATATTAACAGTTTATATATCTATAAAATCTTCACCAGAAGATGACAATACTTATTTTTCTACAAGACAAATTGTAGATAAAGAAATAAATCATATTTTGCTTACTCAAGATCAATTAGAAGAAGAATATAAATTTTATTATATTGATAATACAGGAGCTAATCACAAGCTAGATAGAAAGGTAAATAAAAAAACATCTATACCAATTGAAATAAAGACTAATGAGCCATTTATGCTTAATATAAAAATCACAGACAATAATGGCAACAATACAGATTCTGCAAAAGTAGAATCTATCATAACTCGTTTTGCAACATCAAAGTTTGATAAGAATCTAGGTGAATTATCTAAGAATAATGATATTTTTAAATCAAATGAAATCATGTTAGAAAAAGGTGATTGGAAAGTAATGATCAAAGTAACGATAGATGATAAAAATGCTTTCTTTGAACAATATATAAAAGTAATCGAATAAATAATAGGAGTGGATGATGATAGTAAATAGGGGGGGGGCAGCAACAGCTTAGTAGCTTTCTAATATTCTTACTTTTTATAGGATTCTATAATATTATCTTAATATCATTTAGTAGATATTTTTTTAATTTAGATGATATTTGGATGTGGCTTGATATATATGATAAAAAAGCCATATGGAATGGATATACTCCAAGTAGTGGGAGATTTTTTCCATTAGCCTCATTTGATTTAAATATACTTATGCAGTTTTCTAGATCACCATATTTATTTTTCACATATAATGCGGTATTAGCTACTATATTTGCATTTATCTATTTAAAGATTCTAAATAATGTAAATAATTCAAAAATAAATCTATTAATAGTCGCATTGTTTATGCTAAGCGTAGGATTTGTCATAATATTTTTTGGAATCTGTTATTCTGATAAAATCATGATTGTATTTTTAAGCATATTTATGCTTTGCACCTTTTATATCATCAAAAATAATGATCCAAAATATATATTTCTTGGGATTGTATTTTTAAACCTTAGCATATACCTAAAAGAGCCAATATTTATCGCTACATTTTGTATTGGATTTTTATTGTTTATTCAAAGTTTTAAAAATCATTATAAAAACTTAAAAACATATTCTATTTTGATTATGCTAAGTAGTATTATTTATTGTATTTTGTATTTTATTTTGATTTTTAATAATATAGAAAAATCATATGATAGATATACACAGAATTCTGATGTAATTACTATAACATTGCATGGGATAATTAATTATATATTAAATGATGGAATTATCATATTTTTACTGCCAACTTTGTTTGTATATAGAATCTTTAGAGTTTTTATCAAAAAAGATAAATTTGAAGTATTTTTTGATAGCTTTCTTAGTGCAGGTTTTGTGTATTTGTGCATATATTTAGTCCTTGGAATCTTTGAGACTTATTATCTACTTCCATGTTATATTTTTAGTGGTGCAAGCATATTATATTTTTTAGTCAATCAACAATATACAAAATTTATTTTTATAAAAATTGCTTTAGCATTAGGTTTGCTTGGATTTTTTGCTTCATCTCTTCCTTTTGGAATCTATAATATGATAAATCTAAAAGCCCAAGGTGTGCAATTTAATGAAATATTAGATTTTAGTGCAAAATATTTAAAGCAAAATCCAAATACTGATATTTATTTTGATGGCACAGGTAGAGGAAGAGAGATTTATGCAGAATATTATGTAGGATATTTCGTAGAATATCTAAATAAAATCTATAATATAAAAGAATTTGATATAAAAACATCAATGCCAAATCTAAAAGATATAAAAATAGATTCTAAAAAACCATATACATATTTTAATTCCCTAGATTTACACACCCCAAAAAGTGGAGATTTAATCATCTTAAATAACACCACTACAAATAAAATTAATAAAACATATATGCAAGATTTAAATGATAAATACACTCTAATTTATAAAAGCAATTTTTCAACAATTCCATATATAAACATAAAATCTATTATAAAATTTGTAAATTTAAATCTAACAAAATCAAATCATAGCTTGTTTGGACATCAAAATGTTTTTAGACTTCCACTAAATGCATATATTTTTAAAGTTGAATGATTTAGATTTAAAAATCTAAAATACATTTAAAGCTTTTTACTAACATAAAACAAGTAGAATCCATTTTCTTAGGAGTGGATTATGATGACTAGAACAAAACTAATAAATATCGGCATGTTTTATATGCTATTGGGGGCATTTTTCTTTTCATTGATGAATACTTCTATGAAATTACTATCAGATTCTATTACTATCAATGAAAATATATTTTTTCGTGGCATTACTATGGTTGTTTTTATAATCTTGTTTATGCTTATCAAAAAAAATAAAAAACATCATAAAAATAAAAAAGGTGGATATGGAAGATTAGTATTTAGAGCATTGATTGGCTCATTATCGCTTTATGCAATGCTTTATAATATATCTACAATATCGCTTGGAACTTCTGTGGCATTTGCACAAAGTGCGCCTATTTGGACTGCATTATTTGCGTGGATAATATTAAGAGAACAGCCTCACATAGGAGTAATTCTTAGTGTCATAGTAGGTTTTATTGGTGTTATATTAATAAGCAATCCTGAAACATCAAATCTAGAAATAATAAATATCACACTTGGAATCCTAAGTGGAATCTTTGCAGCACTTGCTTTTATAAGCATAAAATCATTAAAGGGATATTTTGATGATTTAACAATAATGCTTAGTTTTGGGCTTGGTGCTAGTATATTGGGTATCATTGGTATGATAATATTTCAAGATTCATTTAGCGTATTAGGAATAAGAGAATATGCTTATATCTTATTAGTCGGGATTACAGGCACAATTGGGCAATATTATATCACTAGAGCTTATATATTTGCTCCAGCAGGTATTGTATCGCCTATTGATTATACAAGAATTGTATTTAGTCTGATTTTTGGTATTATTTTAGGCGATATGTTTCCTGATATTTATAGCATTATTGGAATGTGTTTGATTATTTTATCTGGAATTTTGGTTGCAATGCCAATAATTATTCAAGAAATAAAATACACCTTAAAGGGAAAAAAATGATAGAACTAGAGTGCTTTAAAGCTGCAAGAGCAAGGATAAAAAATATTGTTGTAAAAACAGAATTATCATTTGCACCGCGTCTTAGCGAATTAAGTGGATACAATATATTTTTAAAAAAAGAAAACTTACAAAAAACAGGGGCTTATAAGTTAAGAGGAGCATTTAATAGAATAGCAAAACTAAGCGATGAACAAAGAAGCCTTGGAGTAATTTCTGCGAGTGCTGGCAATCACGCACAAGGAGTCGCATATAGCGCTAAACATTTTGGGATTAAAGCTATTATTGTTATGCCAGAGGCAACACCACTACTAAAAGTATTAGCTACAAAATCCCTTGGTGCTGAAGTCATACTTGCAGGTGAAAATTATGATGAAGCATACAAACATGCAAAAGAATTAGCAAAATCACAAAACTTAGAATATATCCATCCATTTAGCGATGATGATGTGATAATTGGTCAAGGCACAATAGCATTAGAAATGATTGAAGAAGAAAGTCTTGATTATGTTTTAGTTCCTGTTGGCGGTGGGGGATTGATATCTGGAATCTCAAGTGCATATAAAAGCATAAGTCCAAATACTAAGATTATTGGTGTAGTTGCAGCTGGTGCATCCGCTATGTATCATTCATTTAAAAATAAAAAAGTATGCAATTCAAAAAGTGTTAAGACGATTGCAGATGGAATTGCAGTAAGAGATGTAAATAAAAAGAATCTAGATATTATTTTAGAATATGTTGATGATATCGTGATAGTAGATGATGAAGAGATTGCAAATGCAGTGTTGTTTTTGTTAGAAAAACAAAAATTAGTAGTTGAGGGTGCAGGAGCTGTTGGGGTTGCAGCAATATTACATAATAAATTGAATATAAAAAAAGGTAAAAATATAGGAATAGTGCTAAGTGGTGGAAATATCGATGTAACAATGCTAAATCTTATCATAGAAAAAGGTTTAATAAAATCATATAGAAAAATGCAATTTAGAACGATCCTTATTGATAAACCTGGAAGCCTACAGCGACTAACAGATATATTATGCAAAGTAGGGGCAAATATCATCAAGGTTGATTACAATAGAATCTCAACAACACTTGATTATGGAGATGCAATAATTAGTATGGCATTAGAAACAAAAGGGATTGAACACCAAAATGAAATTAGAAGTAAGCTAGCACAAGCTGGTTACAATATAGATGAATTTTATTGATAGATTTGATTTTTATTTTATATTAGTTTTAATATGCAGTATATGTGTATTATTATTTATCATTAGTGGGCTTAGTATAAGCTATCAAGAAGCAATATTATATTTTAGTGATGACAATATTACTTCAAAATTAGCTAGATTATCTACAAATATATTTGGTGTAAATGACTATACTTTTAGAATCCCAAATATAATATTATTTGCACTAAATCTAACACTAATATACCTAATATCAAATAGAATCCTAACACATAAAATAGATTCTATTTTATGTGTTATTATATACTCTTTGTTGCCCGGTGCGATTATGCAAGGTGTATTGCTAAATCAATCATCAATCATACTTTTTGTTGTGCTTCTAATTTGCTACATAGAAATCGCTTATAATAAAATAGCATATCCAATCTTGATATTTTGCATATTTTTAGGTCCAAGTATTTTTATGCTATTTTTGGCACTATTTTTATATGCAATAATCTCAAAAAAAATATATACCGCTATATTTGCACTTATATGTTTTTCTATAAATATGTATATGTTTGGAATAGATGTTAGCGGCAAACCAAGTGGAAAATTTTTAGATGTTATTAGCTCTCTTGCATTGCTTTATTCACCGCCATTATTTATATATTATATATATACACTTTATAGAAATATAACAAAAGAAAAAAAGAATCTATTATTATATGTGAGTGTTTGCAGTCTTGTTGTTGGAATCTTGCTATCAATTAGGCAAAATGTAGATAAAGAAATATTTTTATTTATGTCATTATGCGGGATTCCACTTATGATAAAACAATTTTTAAGCGATATAAGAGTGCGACTTCCTATGTTTCAAAATTCATATAAAAATAGATTTTTAATAGTATTTGTATTTTTGGTATTAGAGGCATCAATACTGATATTATCAAAATATTTATATCTAATAGTAGAAAATCCAAACAAAACTTTTTTAAACTCATTTTATATAGCAAAAGAAATAAGTATGCAACTAAAAGAAAAAAATATATCAAGAGTAAGCATAAATGATAAAACAATGCAAAAAAGACTAGAATTTTATGGAATAAAAAATGGCGGACAACCACTCAAGAAAGTTAATAAAAATGGGAATATAATCATTGAGTATCATGGAAAAGTCGTGGCTAGATATGCTATATAAATATTTGAGTAACTAATGATGGATATTGTTTGGATATTTGATATTATTGGAATTATTGCATTTGCAATTAGCGGATTTTTTGGTTGGTATAAGAAAACAATTTGATATTTTAGGTGTTGCGATAATGTCAGCTATAACATCATTTGGTGGTGGAATAATACGCGATGCTATAGTATCTAGAATGCCTTTTGTTTTTACATTTTATTATCCAAGTATTACATTGTTTGTAGTTTTTATATTTTGTATGATATTTAGAAGGTTGATTAATGATAAGCTAGAACAAAAGATTCTATTTATTGTAATGGATGCAATAGGATTGGTCGCATTTGCTATTTCTGGCACATTGCTTGCAATTGATATGGATTTTAATTTATTTGGTGTTGTTATATTGTCTTTTATTGCTGCAGTTGGTGGAAGTATCACAAGAGATGTGATAATAAATGAGATTCCATTATTGCTTAGAAGTGAAATATATGGGATTATTGCTATATATTGTGCATTAATATTATTTATATATTCATATTTTTTTGATGAATACAATATCTATATAATTTCATTTGTTTCAATAAGTGCATTTGTCTTAAGAATCATTGCATATATTAGAAAATGGAAGTTACCAATGTTGCCACAACATTATAAACAAGATTCTTAACGTTTTAAATTTATTGCTTCTTTTATCAAATCATCGCCTGTCGTAAAAGCTTTTGCATTCATTGCATAGCCTCTTTGAAATATGATTAAGTTTGTCATAGCATCAGCTGGATTTACATTGCTGCTCTCAAGATATTTATGCAATATTTGTCCAAATCGCAGTTTCCCTGCTTCATCCCAACCAAGTATAGGATTGCCACTTGCAGGAATTCCTTCTTCTCCATCTCTATTTATTAGACTCATTTCAAATAGATTCCCGCCTTTCTTTTGCAAACCCTGATCATTTACAAATGCAACAATACCAACTCTGCCCATAGTCTCTGTAATACCATTTGAAAATGCGAGATTAATAAATCCATTATCATCGATAGAAATATCGCTTAATTCACCTTTTTGCACCCCATCTTTTGTTTCTCCTAAAATAGATGAATCTATATAAGAAAAGCTAGTGCTCTCTCTGCCTTCACTTCCATTTAAACTATATGTTATATTTCTATCATTTACTCTTAATTCTATATCATCACCTTGAATTACCTTGCCATCTTTATCAAATGTAATCTTGCTAGATATCTCATCGCTTATCATATTTTTTCCATCTCTATCATATATGGCAGTTTTGACATTCCAAACTTTTGTATCATTTGAATTATCTTCTAAAGTAAATTTTGAAATTATTAGTTGCTTTTCTCCATTTTCATCAAATATTTCTGTGGTAGTTTTATAGTTTGCAACCCCTATATTGCTACTTAAAAACTTTTCATTATTTATGGGCTGCCAATTTATCATATCATCTTGTGGATTCCCATTGCTAGAATCTCCGATTTTCATATATACTAAATCATTAAAATAAACAAAAGAATTTCTTGCATATTCATTATTTTCATCATATTGTGTAATTTCAATCTGCCTTGCATCACCAAGATCTACCCAGCTTGTGGTATCATCTAAAGAAGAATCAACTTCGCTTATCTTTTGATACACCTTGCCATCATTTTTTACTAATGAGTTTATATCATAGCTAGATTCTGCATTATAAGGCTGGATTGCACTAGAATCTACTAGAATCCAAGATTCTCCATCTTCTAGCGGATTAGAACTGCCTGAAGCATTTATTCTTTGAAATATAGCACCATCAATTTTTGCATAATCACCAATTAGATAATTTTTACTAATATCAAAATCTTTAATCTTTAAACTATCTAATTCTTTTGAGCCACTCATTCCCAATCTATCAAATAATTTTCCACCTAATTGGACATCCATACTTGCAAATGAATTATTTTTCAATTCTAAAGTGATATTTTTATCCCCACTAGCATTTTTACTAATATCAAAATCTAATCCTGTTTGCTCTTTTATTTTATTTATTAGCTCACCTAGTGTTTTAAAACCATTCTCTCCATCGCCATTGTATTGAAATACATATTCTTTACTTTCATTATTTTGTGTGATTTTTATACTTGCATCATTAAAAGCCTGTGCATTTATTTGCTCTCTATCAACTAACAATGAATTAACATCTTGATTTAATATAGCTTCATTATCGATTTCTCCATTGTTATCTAAAAATACTTCATAAGCTGGCAATACGCTTTGATTTGGATTTAGATTGATAGCAATATTTATTTTTGTAGTTTGTGTTGGTCCATAATGTAAATTTTGTGGAATCATAAGTGGTTTTAAATCCCCACTAGGTAATAATTCAGTATCTATTTCTTTATTGCTAACAAATACTCCATTTTGTATTTTTCCTAAATCAACACCCATCATATAGTGACCAGATGAATTTACAATATACCCTTCTGCATCTCTTGAAAATGAACCATCTCTAGTAAAAAAAGTATTTGAATTTGGCTCTTCTACATTAAAATTGTTATTTTCATTATTACCAACTACAAACCAGCCTTTTCCGATATATGCTACATTTAATTCACCATCACTCTCGTGATAATTACCACTTAAATTTGATATTGCATTTGAAGCTACACTAGAGCCATAATTTATATCACTAGATACCGGTGAATTTGGATTTGTTGAAGTTAGTGCATTAGAAAATAAACTTTTAAATTCTGGGTTATTTGCTCTATAACCTGTTGTATTAATATTTGCAATATTATTTGATATAGAATCTATTCCAAATTGATGTGTTTTAATGCCACTATATCCATTTAATAAAGTAGAATTCATTTTAAATTTCCTTGTTTAGTTCTTTGCATAAAATTCTAGTGCTTCTTCAAGTGGCACTATCAAATCACCCATTCTTAAATGCGGCTTACCATCATCAAAAATCACACTTTGTATCTCACCTCTACCAAGTCTAGCGATATTTGAGCTACCATCAATATTGTGATTATAATTTGCTATTACATTATAAGCCCCGCTTGGAAGAGAATTTCCTAAACTATCCCTAGAATCCCAACTAAAGCTTAAATATCCACCTTTTCCATTATAAGCACTAATATCAAATTCTCTAACTAATTCTTTATTTTCATTGAAAATCATTATTTTTGGAATGCCTCTACTTGCATCGATATTTTCATCAAAATAAAGCTCAAAATCGATATTTTTACCTTCCTCTAGATTTAGCCCATTTATCTTTGTTTCTGCGATTTTACCTATCAAATTAACGCTATTATATGGCGATGAAATAGCTGGAGAAGAAGTATTATCGATGCTAGATTCTGCATTTTTATTTATACTTGCAAGTAAAGCTTCAAGTGTAGTTTTCATATCATTTTGAAAATTTTTCAATTCTTCATTTGTAGCTTGTGTGCTTTTCATGGCATTTGCAACTTCAATCATTGTTTGTTTTGTTTGCTCTTGCATTTCAACTTGCGTTAATTGTGCTGTTTGCGTGATGATTTTATCAGTCTCCATTGGTGAAGTTGGGTCTTGATTTTTTAATTGTTCTAAAAATAATTTCATAAAAGCATCATTATCAAGCTCATTTGTATTTTTCTTTGGTTTTGCTTCTTGGGCTTTGTTGTATCCGCTAACTTCATTTAAATCTATTGGTTCTTTTATATTATCTAGTGCCATCATAATCCTTTATGCATAGTTATTTACAAGTGTAATTTCTAAATTTGCTATTTCATTATCTATATCATCATCAATAGAATCTACTCTTTTATCCAAATGTTTAAAATTCCATTCTCCTTTACTATCACTAAATCCCATTTGTGAGCCATTTGAAAAACTCATTGTTATATTTTCATATCCTATTTGACTTAGTGCTGTGCGTAAATCACTTTGGTTTTGGATAAATAGATTCATAGTGTTTTGATTGCCATTTAGCTGAAGTTGAATATTTTTACCTTGATGAGTAATACTTACTTCAATACTACCTAAATTTGCAGGATTTAGCTCTATTGTAACCTTTGATATAGGTGGTTTATAATTTATGATTTCTTGTTTTAATGCTCGACTAAAACCATTAAATGTTTCTTTTAAATCAATATTTTTTTGAGTTTGCTCAAATTTTACATTATTCACATTAATAGAATCTACATTTTTATCGTTATTTGCTTGTTTAGCTTCAAGTTCAATCTTTGGCTCTTTTTTGTTGTTTAATTTTAAATTGACAGGTTTTAACTCCTCATTTTTTATCAAATTAGAATCTTGCTTTTCCATATCTTTTATATTGATTTCATTTTTTGCTTGTGGCATCTTAGAATCTGCATTTTGAGTATTTTGAGTGGTTTGAGTATTAGAATCTTTTATATTTTGTTCTTTTATATTTTGCGAAGATTCTGTTATTTTTGGATTTTTTAAGTCATCTTTTGAAGTCTCAATTTTTGATTTTAAATCATTATTTTTAAAATCAAGTGGAAGTTTAGTGCTAACTTCATTTGGTTTTATAGTCTCTTGTTTATGCTGTATTTTTGTAATATTTAATGCTAATTCATCTGCTTTTTTTATCAAATCACTTAATTTTTTTCCATCACTTGGTTTAAGCAAAGATAATGCATCAAAAGCCTTAAAAGTTCCATATTTCAAAGTATCTTTAAGTGACAATTTCACCTTATCATCGCTTAAAGTAGAAAATTTTGGTGCTTCATCTTTTAAAAGATTATCTATTAAAGTTTTATTATTTTCTTCTTTTGTATTATTATTTTTTGCTGTATTTAGTGGTATTTCTTTTTGCGCATTAGATACTTTAGGTTCTTGCTTTTCATTTTCATCAGGGTTTAAATTAGAATCTATCAAATCATCTTTTATCGTATTTAGTGGTAGCTCTTTTTGCACATTAGATACTTTAGGTTCTTGTTTTGTATCTTCTTCTATATTAGGATTTAAACTAGATTCTATTAAGTCATCTTTTGCTTGGACATTTATTATTTCTTTGTCGCTTATTTGTTTTACTTGATTATTTACTTTCGGTCTAATGATATTAGGCTCATTTAGATTCTTTAAATCTTTTGAATCTTTTAAATCTTTAGTATTGGCAGTAAATGAGCTGTCATTTTGTGGTTTGTTTTGTAAGATTTTTTTAAACAATTCATCTTTTGATTTTGGATTTAAAATCTCTTTATTATCATCAATAAGAAGGGCATTTTGTGCTTTTATGTTATTAGTAGAATCTAATGCAGTTTTTTGGGCTAAATTATTTTGCAATAGCGGTTTTGTTTGCTGTATAACTTTAGAATCTGCTATTTTATTTTGTGTAATCTTATATTGATTTGTTGATTTAGGTTTTGTTTGTTTATCTGTTTTTCCAAGATTATATAAAAATTTAGCAAAATCTGCCCCATTTCTTTTTGAGATTTTTTTTGCTGGAGTGTTTGTTATACTTGATGAAATGGCTTCATTAGCACTATCTATAATCATAAAATACCTAATTCCTAAAAAATAAATTTTAAATGTCAAAGCAATTACTATTCCTAAGTATAAGTAGAAATGATAAATATTTTTTAAAGCTAAAAATATATAGAATTAAAACTTTTTAATTTTAAATTCAAATAGAGACAATATGCAAAATATAAGAAATATCGCAGTAATAGCGCATGTAGATCATGGAAAAACGACATTAGTAGATGGATTGCTCACGCAATCAGGGACATTTAGCCAAAGAGAACAAATTGATGAAAGAGTAATGGATAGCAATGATTTAGAAAAAGAAAGAGGTATTACTATCCTTTCAAAAAACACTGCTATAAACTACAAAGGCACAAAAATAAATATCATTGATACTCCTGGTCACGCAGATTTTGGTGGTGAAGTAGAACGCGTGCTAAAAATGGTAGATGGGGTTTTACTTCTTGTTGATGCACAAGAGGGAGTTATGCCACAAACAAAATTTGTTGTAAAAAAAGCTCTTAGCCTTGGAATCCGCCCTATTGTAATAGTAAATAAAATTGATAAACCCGCAGCCGAACCTGATAGAGTAGTAAATGAAGTATTTGATTTATTTGTAGCAATGGATGCAAATGAAGAACAACTAGACTTTCCAATAATTTATGCTGCAGCTAGAGATGGATATGCAATAAGAAATCTAAATGATGAAAAGAAAAATCTTGAGCCATTATTTGAAGCCATACTAGAATATGTCCCTGCGCCTAGTGGAAATAGCGATAATCCACTTCAAATGCAAATTTTTACACTTGATTATGACAATTATGTTGGGAAAATTGGTATTGCTCGCGTATTTAATGGACGCGTTAAAAAGAATGAAAATGTTATGCTTGCAAAAAGTGATGGTGAAAAAGAAAAAGGAAGAATTACAAAGCTTATAGGATTCTTAGGACTTGCAAGGACAGAGATTGAAGAAGCACAAGCTGGAGATATTGTAGCTATAGCTGGATTTAATACTATTGATGTAGGAGATTCTATTGTTGATATAAATAATCCTATACCATTAGATCCTATGCACCTAGAAGAACCTACAATGAGTGTTTATTTTGCAGTAAATGATAGTCCTTTAGCTGGGTTAGAGGGCAAGCATGTAACAGCAAATAAACTAAAAGATAGGCTTTTAAAAGAAATGCAAACAAATATTGCGATGAAATGTGAAGAAATGGGTGAAGGAAAATTCCGTGTAAGCGGAAGAGGCGAGCTTCAAATCACAATTTTAGCTGAAAACTTAAGAAGAGAAGGATTTGAATTTAGCATTTCTCGTCCCGAGGTAATCATAAAAGAAGAAAATGGCGTGAAAACCGAGCCATTTGAACATTTAGTTATTGATACACCACAAGATTTTAGTGGAACAATTATTGAGCGATTAGGTAAAAGAAAAGCTGAAATGAAAGCGATGAATCCAATGGGTGGAGGATATACAAGATTGGAGTTTGAGATTCCAGCACGCGGACTTATAGGATATAGAAGTGAATTTTTGACTGATACAAAAGGTGAAGGTGTGATGAATCATAGCTTTTTAGAATTTCGTCCTTATAGCGGGAGTGTAGAATCTCGTAAAAATGGTGCATTAATATCTATGGAAAATGGTGAGGCTACTGGTTTCTCACTTTTTAACATCCAAGAGCGAGGTGTGCTTTTTATCGCACCACAAACAAAAGTATATATAGGAATGGTGATAGGAGAACATAGCCGTGATAATGACCTTGATGTGAATCCTATCAAATCAAAACATCTAACAAATATGCGTGCAAGTGGAAGTGATGATGCAATAAAGCTTGTCCCACCAAGAGATCTTACGCTAGAACGTGCATTGGAGTGGATAGAAGATGATGAAATTTTAGAGGTAACTCCACAAAATATCAGAATCCGCAAAAAACTCCTAGATCCAAATCAAAGAAAAAGAAAAAAATAAGATTCTACTAAGAATCTTTATTACTACAAATATACGCTATACAATAAGCCTTTATATTGTCATAACTGCTATTTTAAAGGCTTATAATTTATGCAGATTCTATCTAAACACTACTTTTTATATAATATCAAGATATAAATATATAAAGGAAGGATAATGGATAAATTTCTAAAAGCTATGCATTTTAGGCATGCGTGTAAGGTATTTGATGAAAATAAAGAGATAAAACAAGAAGATTTTTTAAATATTTTAGAAGCAGGAAGATTGTCTCCAAGCTCAATGGGAATGGAGCCAACTAGATTTATAGTAGTAAATGATAAAAAATTAAAAGAAGAATTAAGAACTATCTGCTGGAATCAAGTCCAACTTACAAGTGCTTCAAAAGTAGTAGTGCTAAAAACTCTTATTTCACCACTTATGCCGCCATCAAATTATGTAGATTCTATGTCAATAAGAAGAGGTAGCACAAAAGAAAAAAGGGAGGCTTGGAGCAAAGTATATGCAAACTTTCTAGAATCTATGCAAAATAAAGGCATAAGCCTACAGGCTTGGGCTCAAAAACAAGCTTATATTGCGGCAAGCTCGATGATGAATTATGCTGCATATATAGGGATAGATTCTTGTCCGATTGAAGGATTTGATATTGATAATGTAAATAAAATCCTAGGATGTGATACATTTAAAGAAAGTGTAGCAATCATACTTACATTTGGATATAGGAAAAAGAACAACAAAAACGATATAGATTTAGCCTAGATGAATTAGTAGAATATAGATAGAATCTTGTAGAGAAATCTCTACAAGATTCTGCTAGCAATCATTGCTAATATAAATATAAAAATATTTACTCTCAATCTTTTTAAATCCAAAATCTTGCATTTTAGAAATCGTATCTAGACTTTTTAATAAAAATTCATCATTTGGATTCTTGACTTTATCTTTATTAAACCACATAGAATCTTTGCTTAACACTATTATATTTGCATTTGAAAAATATTTCAGATTTTTTGAATTTGATTTCTTTAAGAATTCTTCTTCTATGAAAAAATCAGGCTCAATTCTCCCAAATGTTTGAAAAATGTTTTTTGAAGTAATACCAAGTTTATGATATTCAAAGCTAGGGTTGTCAGTCAGGATATTTATATCTTTTTTGCATTTACCAAGTTGCGTAGAAAGTGTGGAGATCAAATCATCATTTTTAAGTTTTACTAGACTTAAATCTATATTGTATTTATCAAATGCTTCTAAATACGATTTATTTAGTGCTACCCCCCCCCATCTGAAGTAAAAGTATCAATGCTAATAATTTCTTAGAATTAAACATAATAAAAAATGGAATAAAAGCTAAAAGACACAAATAAATACTGCTTATATAATATCCACTCCAAGCTTTATTTACAAAGAAAAATAAATACAAAAAGCTAATTAACATTGAGCAAATGATTGGAAAAAATACATCTAAATTTTTATTTTTATTAAATCTATACAAGAAAAACAAGCAAAATACCATAATTACGATAAATACAATTATCTCAAAATAATAAAAATCAACTACTCCAAATATTTTTTCGCTAAAACTTACATCAATATAGCTTCCATGGTTTGTAGCATTACTTTGCATATTATGCATAAACAACCACCACCAAGCGCCAAAACCTCGCGGATGAAGTATATATGGATTTGTAATAATAAATATAAAAATAATTGCTAAAGTGCTAAAGATTCCATATTTTAAAACAAATCTAAAATTAGATATATTTGGTTTTCTTAAAAATACCACACCAATATATACATAAATAAGTGGTAAAAACATAATAGCCTGAATCTTTGCAGCCCCAGCACTTAATCCAAAAAATAAAATACCAAAATAAAAATTTTTACTAAATTCAAAATTATCTTTTATCAAAAAATAACAACTTACAAGAAGAAGCAATGCTTGAAAAACATTTGGCTTAAAAATATATCCTTCTATATAGAATCCAGACATAAAAATCACAAGAAAAACTATTCCATAAGAATACAAATAATCTAAAAATAATCTTGCAATCTTAAAAACCATAAACAAACAAAGCACGCTAAATACACCGCTTAAAAATCTTGGCATAAATATAGCCATCTGAGTATCGCCTATCATATGAAATGGTGCTACTACTATAAGATTTATCAAATGCCATATAAACCCATATACATAAGAATCAAAACGAAATAAATCTTCAATATTAAAATTTATAATGCCTTCATACATTCTAAGCAAACTATGATATTGCATAAATTCATCGCCATTTGTATATGCTAAAAATTCCAAATCCAAATATCTATAATCCATATATGCAAACACTGCTAACAAAACAAACATGATTACATATATAAGATTGTCTTTTGTAATGCTCATATTTCTCCTTTAATTTAAAATAAACAAATATAGTAGCTTCAATCAAAAACAAAAGCAAATAACTTGAATTAATTTTTTATTTTTTATAAAAAAATAAAAATATATATTGTATTTAATAATTTTATGCAATAATTACAAAAATTTTTTATAAGGATTAAACATGAGTAGTATTTTAGGATTCCCAAGAATTGGGAAAAATAGAGAGTTAAAAAAGGCATTGGAAAATTTTTGGAGTGGAAAATGTAGCCAAAAAGAATTAGAAGATACCGCAAAAGAATTACGCAAAAAACACTGGGAAGTGCAAAAAAATCTTGATTTTGTATGTGTAAATGACTTTAGCTATTATGACAATGTGCTAGATTTAGCCTATGCACTAAATGCGAAGCCAAAACGATTTAGAAACTTAAATGGAATTGAAAGCTATTTTGCAATGGCTAGAGGAAACAAAAACAATGTAGCTTGCGAGATGACAAAGTGGTTTAATACAAACTATCACTATGTTGTGCCAGAATTAAGCATAGATGATGAATATAAAGCGAATGTAGATTCTATAAAAACACAATACAATGAGGCAAAAGCCTTGGGTTATAAGCCAAAAATAAGCATAATAGGATTGTTTAGCTTTTTTGCATTAAGTAAAATCGTAGATGGGGATAGAAAAGATATTTTTAAAAAACTAAAAAGTGCATATTTAGATCTTATTGATGAGATAGCAAAGCTAGATTCTAATGTCGTGGTAGAATTTAGTGAGCCTATTTTTGCAAAAGGGCTAAATAGCGATACTTTCAAGGATTTAAAATGTATATATGATAGAGATGTGATAGAGTGTATTTATAATTCGATTGCAAAAAAGGGTATAAAAGCGATTGTAAGCACATTTTTTGAACATAGCAATGAATTTAGCGAGATTCTACTAAAAAGTGATATTTATGGAATAGGACTTGATTTTGTATATGGCAAGAAAAATCAAGAAATTTTAGAATCTATTGCAAAAAGCGACAAGATTCTATATGCAGGTGTAATTGATGGGAGAAATATCTGGGTTGCAAATCTAGAAGAAAAGCTGCAATTCCTAGAATCTATAAGCAAAATCTTACCAAAAAATAGGATTGTTATCACTTCTTCTTGCTCGCTACTTCATGTGCCTTTTAGCAAAGATGATGAAGATAAAATGGATAAAGAAGTATTATCATGGCTAAGTTTTGCAATAGAAAAAATAAAAGAGCTTGAAGTGCTAGATAAAGCATTTAGAGGGGATTTAGATTCTAATACAAAAGAATTTTTGCAAACAAATAAAGATATAAATACCAATCGCAAAAATTCTACTAAAACAAACAATAATACCATTCGCCAAAGAGTTGAAGGCTACAAAATTACACAACGAGAAGAGCCATTTGAAAAACGAATTAAGATTCAAAAACAAAACTTTAATCTCCCAATATTACCTACAACGACAATTGGTTCATTTCCACAAACAAGTGAGATTCGCGCCCTAAGACAAAATCTGAAAAAAGGCTTAATCTCAAAAGACACATACAATGAAGGAATCAAAGAATATATAAAAGATTGCATAAGATTCCAAGAGGAAGCAGGACTAGATGTATTAGTGCATGGTGAGCCGGAGAGAAATGATATGGTTGAGTATTTTGGTGAGCAATTAGAGGGCTTTGTATTTAGCAAAAATGCATGGGTGCAAAGCTATGGAAGCAGATGTGTAAAACCACCAATCATTTATGGCGATGTGAAGCGAAAACATCCTATGACAATAGAGTGGATAACATATGCTCAAAGCCTAAGCAAAAAGATTGTAAAAGGAATGCTTACAGGTCCAGTTACTATACTAAATTGGAGTTTTGTTAGAGATGATTTAGCTAGAAAGGAAGTGTGTAAGCAAATTGCACTTGGTATTGCTGATGAAATCAATGACTTGCAAAATGCAAATATAAAAATCATTCAAGTTGATGAAGCAGCATTTAAAGAGGGTTATCCACTAAGGGCTGAAAATATCAAAGAATACGAAACTTGGGCGCTTGATTGTTTCAAAATTTCAACAGCTATTGCAAAATCACAAACACAAATTCATACACATATGTGTTATAGCGACTTTAATGATATTATAAAAACGATAGAAGCACTTGATGCAGATGTGATTAGCATTGAGACTGCAAGAAGTGGAAATAAACTACTAAAAGTTTTCAAACAAGTAGGATACAAAAATGAAGTAGGACCGGGCGTATATGACATACATAGCCCTAGAATCCCAAGCATAGAAGAAATAACAGCCCAAATAAAATCCTTACTTGAGGTATTGCCAAAAGAGCAATTATGGATAAATCCAGATTGTGGGTTAAAAACACGAAAATGGGAAGAAGTTAGAGAAAGTCTAAAAAATATAGTCATTGCGGTAAAAAATATAAGAGAGAATCTAGCATAAATTTAGCAAATGAGGTTGATATGTTTGAATATATAGAATCTGTTGTAGAAAAAATTCATTCTACATCGCCATTCTTTAGCCTAGAAATTAATCCAAAACTAAGTGCTAAGTTGCAAGATAAAAACATAAATGAACTAAAATCATTTGATTCAATTGATGCATTTGTTGTTACAGATTCACCACTTGCTAGATTCAAACCATCATCAATTATAAGTTCTATAAAATTACAAAATATATTACAAAAGCCCATAATTTGCACATTATCAATGAGAGATAGAAACTCAATTGCCCTGTGTGGCGATATATTAGCTGCAAATGAATTAGGACTTAGACTATTTCTAACACTTACAGGTGATGGTATAAAAAATAGTGATTGCGAGTATGTAAAAGGTGTATTTGAGGGCACATCTAACAAACTTGCAACAATAATCGATGATCTAAACAATGGCATAGCAATAAACAAAAAAAAGTTGATAGAAAAACCACAAAAAATCTATTATTTTGCAGTTATCAATTCATACGCAAATAACCTGCAGTCAATAAAAAAAAGGATGATTAAAAAACTAAGCAACAACAATATAAGCGCACTTTACTCACAACCAGTATTTTCCAAAGATAGAGCAGAACTTTTACTCTCTAATATAAATGAAGCAAATGCACTCTATGGCACAAATACTGCCCTTGTGCTCGGCTTTTTTGCAATTACTAGCTATAAAACAGCAGTTTTTTTAAGAGATAAATTACCAGGAATCTACATCCCAGATAAATGGATAGAATCTCTTTATAAAGCATCGCAAAAAGGGGTGCAAGAAGAGCAAAAAGTAGGATTAGAACTATCTTTAAATCTATTTTCTGATCTAAAAACAATACATAATAAATTTCATCTAATGAGTAGGCAGCATAGCATTTTAAAGCATTTTATTTAAGACTCTAGTCATAGCATAAATAAAAATTGTTATAATCATGCATTTTTCTTTATAAAGGAGATATATGCGAAGCGATATTATTAAAAAAGGTTATGAGCGCGCACCTCATAGGAGTTTGTTGCGTGCTACTGGGCTAAAAGACGAGGATTTTAATAAGCCCTTTATCGGCGTGGCAAATAGCCATATTGACATAATTCCGGGGCATTTTTTCTTGGCTGAATATGGGCGCATTGTCAAGGAGGAAATCCGCAAGGCAGGTGCCGTGCCATTTGAGTTTAACACCATTGGCATTGATGATGGCATCGCTATGGGGCATGGCGGAATGCTCTATTCCCTGCCTAGCCGCGAGCTAATAGCTGATTGTATAGAATCTGTGATGAACGCGCACTCGCTAGATGCGATGATTTGCATTCCAAACTGCGATAAAATCGTGCCCGGTATGCTTATGGGCGCGCTGCGTGTGAATGTGCCTACGATTTTTGTAAGTGGCGGTCCAATGCTAGCAGGCAAGCTAGATGATGGCACGATTTTGGACTTGAACTCCGCATTTGAGGCAGTGGGAGCGTATGCCAGCGGGCAAATTGATGAGAAGCGATTGCATGAGATTGAATGCAGGGCATGCCCTAGCGGTGGGAGCTGTAGCGGTATGTTTACAGCAAATTCTATGAATACGCTTTGCGAGGCGATGGGTGTCGCGCTGCCCGGAAATGGGACTATCCCAGCACTCACAAAAGAGCGCGAGGAGCTGCTAAGAAAGGCGGCGCGCAGGATTGTAGAAATCGCGCTAGATTCTAAGCTAAGCGAGCAATTTAAGATGCGCAATATTTTGAATAAAAAAGCCGTGCATAATGCCTTTGTCGTGGATATGGCGATGGGCGGCAGCACAAATACCGTGCTACACATGTTAGCAATCGCTAAGGAAGCGGAGGTGGATTTTAATCTACGCGATATAAATAATATCGCTAGCAAAGTCGCGCATATCGCCAAAATCGCCCCAGCACTTAGTAGCGTGCATATGGAGGATATAAATCGAGCGGGCGGGGTGAATGCGGTGATGAATGAGGTGGCTAAAAGAAATGCGTCTTTGGGTATGCAATGCGAAGGATTTGCGGAATTTCCAGAGGCACGCACGCCAAGTGCGCTAACCTCTGAAAATCCCGCAAAAACCTCCACAGCCACACCGCAAAATACTAGAATTTTGGAATCTAGCTCTTGTGGTTGTGAAAACAGCGCGAGTGCTCAAGCAAAATCTATATTATGTTTAGACGCGCTGACGATTACAGGCGAGAGCTTAGGCGAGCGTATCGCGGGGGCGCAAATCACAGATTCTCAAATTATCCGCCACAATGACAATGCATATTCACCAATCGGCGGGCTAAAGATTCTCTATGGCAATCTTGCAAAAGAAGGTGCGGTGCTAAAAGTCGCCGCTGTGGCAGAATCTATGAAAGAATTTGAGGGAAGCGCGGTTGTGTTTAACTCGCAAGATGAGGCGATTAAGGGCATTGCAGGGGGCAAGGTAAAGGCTGGGAATGTCGTTGTTATCCGCTATGAGGGACCTAAGGGGGGACCGGGAATGCAAGAGATGCTAAGCCCAACAAGCCTAATTATGGGAATGGGCTTAGGGGAATCTGTCGCGCTTATCACTGATGGACGCTTTAGCGGGGCGACGCGCGGGGCGTGCATTGGGCATGTGAGCCCTGAAGCGGCTGAAGGCGGGCTTATCGCACTTATTGAAAATGGGGATAAAATCCGCATATCTGTTTCAAGCGGAAGCCTAGAATTGCTCGTAGATTCTGCTACGATAGAATCTCGCCGCACAAAATGGAAGCCAATCAAAAAAGATATTAAGAGCAAATGGCTTAAACGCTACTCGCTTTTAGTCAGCAACGCCGCAAATGGTGCGGTGCTAAAAACGGAGCTTTAGATTTTAAAAACAGAATCTAGATTCTGTTTTTGCCTGCACGCAGGCTAATCAAAAAACTTAATATCCACTTCAAAAATATGGGCGATTTTATACAAATGCTTACGATTAAAATGTATATTTTAAATCATGGAATCTCTAATGCAAATACTTTTTATACCTGTGCTTCTCTTAATTATTGCTATTGTTTTATGGATTCTCAAAATGTGGATTATTGATGGTTGGCTTGGTGGATTAAAGTTTAAAGAGTTTAAGGAACAAAATTGGAGTATAAAAGATATTATTTTTGATTATATTTATAATACTATTTAACTTTGTATCAAGAACAATATCTTTAACTTTTACAAATATTGCAATATTGCTTTGTGGTTGCGCTGCTATCATATTAATAATGAAATATATAGCCCCTATGTTATATGCCAAACTACTCTTTTTGCTAAAAAAACATAGCAATGGTATATTTGCACTTCTTTTTTGTCTATTACTTTTTTGCCTTAATAGGTGCCTACTAAATGAAAAGATACAATAATTATAAATTTGGAGGAGACATAAATGAAAATTGTAAAAATACTTTTAGCCCTATTTCTCACCCTTGCTAGCGCGCAAGAAACGCAAGAAAGCGATAACACAAAGGATTTTGAGAGTTTTGAGCCTACTTTTAGCATATATTTTTTCACACTCAAAGGAAGTATTGATTCAAAATACCCTATCACAATAAAGCTTGTAACTGAGCTTGCAGGGGACAAAAACACAATTCGCGCAGTTAATGTGAAGGGCGTGTATTTGTATGATAAGTTTCAAAAAGATATCCCCATATATGGCGAGTTGAAACAAGAAAATCTTGAGCTTTTTACAGAATCCAAAGAGGAGAGTTTTATTTTTAAGCTCACACAAGATGATTTGGAAAAAATCCTAGATGATAAAAAACAGCCCTTAAATATTGTAGGAGAGTGGAAAAGCATACCAAAAGGCAAGGAAAGCAAAGCTTTACAAGTGGTTTTGAGCGAGGTTGATTTATTAGAGGGTAAAATTTCGCGCCTTGATGAATACTTGATGAAAGCGCAAAAAAGCTATGAACCAACTGAGGAGAACAAAGAGTGGCTAAATGATGATGAAAAGCTAGTTACTTACTATTATGAGGATAACGCATTTTTTATCAAGCCTGCAAATATTGGGATTCTTGAATTAGAAGCTAAAAATATGAGTTTCAAAGATTTTGAAAAAGCCGCTAGAGAACAAATGCGAGAACATAATTTAGATTACTTTGCAGGTGGGAGCTATGAAGCATCTACTGGAGCAGATGCTGATATAAAAGCAATAAGATTTGGAAGCTCAGGGGAGTATTTTTATAGAAGCACAGCACATCCAAGCTTTATAGATTCTCACGCTGTTTTTTCAATCAAAGACTTAGCCTTTGTTAGCACAAAGCTTTCAGATTTAGTTAATGTAGATAAAAAATTTATTAACTTTTTGCAAAAAGAACTTAATGCTAATTGGCATGGTGGCACAGATGATGATGACGAAGCACCAGATATTAGCGATCGTATGGAATACGCGACTTTCAATGTAGGCGATAAGGACGATGAGGATATATTGGTGCATTTTGAATTCCCACATGTCATCCGAAGTCAAGATAATATCTTAATCCCAAAGGCTAAAATCAAGCCCTTTGATCAAGCTTTTTTTACGAGTATTTTAAGTAAGGTTTAGCTATACAAAGAGATGACTAAGGACAAGTGACTTAAAGGTTACTTAGCCCTTGTTAGCGATGCTAAAAACGGAGGCTTAAAATGAAAAAAATTTTAATATATATTTTGATATTTTCAAGTGTATTGTTAGCAAAACCATCACAAAATATTGAAAGTATTTCTAAAGAAGCAAAAGAAATCTATAAAATAGAGAACTTTAGGATTGAAAATAATCAAGGTAGATTCTATAATATTTTTATAGCCACACCAAAAAATGATACAAAAGAGATTTTTTATACTCTTGATGGAAATGCTTTTTTTCCAATGCTTTTAAATCGCATTGCTACAAATAAACTAGATTTGCTTCCTATTATAGTCGGAATTGGACATGATAGCGAGCTTGCATTTGATAGGCAACTAAGGATTTTTGATTATTTACCAAAAATTGAAGATGAGGAATTTAGCGGAGGTGGTGGCGATGAAATATTTTTAGAATTTATAAATACAAAACTAAAGCCTTTTATCCATGAAAAAGTTGGGATTCCAGAAAAAGAATTGTTATTTGGACATTCTTTTGGTGGAATTTTTGTTCTTCATACAATTTTAAAATCTAAATATAGTTTTAGCCATTATGTCTGTGCTTCACCAAGTTTGTGGTGGGGACAAGGAGAGATTATCAAGCAAGATTTAGAATCTATGCAAAATAACAATACTCCTTTAAATATCCTTTTTACGCTTGGTAGCTTGGAGAAAACAGCTACTCATAAAACTACAAAACCACAAAAAATCACATTACAAGAAGTCATTTCAAATCTTAAAAAATCAAATTCAAATAATTCTATAAAATATGTAGAATTTGCAAATCAAACACATGGTAGTTCTTTGCCAATGGCTTTGATACAAGCTTTAAAATGGCTTTATGAAATAGATTAAAATCTTATAAAGGATTGCACCCTATACAAGTAAATTACAAAAAAATAGAATCTTTTTATTATAAATAAGGTATGCAATGGATAAACTAATAATAAAATTTTTACAAAACAATCAGCTTTTAAGCTTTAGTGTTATTGATGATGATTGGGTGTATTCTGCAAGCTGTTATTATGCTTTTGATGAAAAAAATCTTAGCCTACTTATTAAAAGTGATCCGGAATCTAAGCACATAAAACTAGCAAATAAAAATCCAAAAATAGCAATAACAATAGCAAAAGATTCTAAAAGATTATTACTTCTTAAAGGCGTGCAAATAAAAGCAAATTTTACAAAATCAAATAATAATGAAAAAGAAATATATTATTTAAGATTCCCATTTGCAAAACTTGGAGCTGGAGAAATCTATACTCTTAAGATTCTATGGGCAAAATATACTGATAATAAACTGCTAATAAGCAATAAAATAATATTTAATAGAAAATGATTTAAATTATTAAGGTTTTGTGAATCTTTATGAATATTTTACACTTATTTATAAAAAAAATAAATATTTTTAGTTATACTCAACACTCCTAATAAACATACAAGGAGGAAGAATGAAAAAAATTTCATTAATTACAGCAATAGCACTTGCAGGTTCAAGTCTTGGGGCAGCATCGCTGGAAGAAGCAATCAAGGGGGTTAAAGTAGATGGAAATTCATTTATTAGACATATCTCAAATACCGGTGGCGATGATGGCGGTAGTGGCTATATAATGAGACTTGTATTAGACTTATCTACTGGAAATAAAAGTGGTTTTAATTTTGGCGGTGGATTGTTCTACCAATATGGTGGAACACCTACATATGGTAGTAGATCAGATAATGCTGTAGATGGCTCTAGAGGTGGTAGAACTGCTGGGCTTGTCGGAAATGTATTTGGTGTTAGCACATTATGGGCACAATATGGCTGGGAAGCTGCGAATACAACGATTACAGGTGGTAAATTGAAGCTTGCTACTCCTATTTCGTCTGCTGCAACTGATAGAGGTGTAGGTGCTCTTGCAACTAGCAATCCAGTTGATGGTTTGACTCTAGCACTTGGTTGGTTTGATAGCTGGTCAGCAGATAATCAATACATTGGTGGTATTTGGACTTCTAGTAATGGGAACATCGGTGCGAATACGAGTATAGGAAATAATCTAAGTCTAATTGGTGTAAATGGTAATTATGATAATTTTGCATTTAAAGCTTGGTATTTTAATATTGGCAATCTAGCAAATTCATTATTTGGTGAATTTAGTGTTGGTAAAGAATATTCATTTACAGCTCAGGTAGCTTATACAGATGTTTATAATAGTGCTACACTTGCATTAGGGGGATTAGGAACTATAGGAAATAATGATTTCGTTGGAAAGCAAATTTCAAGCTCAAGAGGTTTATATACACTTCAAGTAGCTACAAAACCTACTGATTGGCTTTTGGCTAGAGCTGGTTTTGTAGGAAGCTTTGGAAGTGGATATGGGGTAGCACTAAATAACACAGCTTCGTTTAATCTAGCTGGTAAATGGTGGTATGATAACTTTGGAAATGGAAGAAATGGTTTCTCATGGAATGGACAAGGTGGTATAGAAGATACACATATAAATCTATGGTATTTAGCTGGAAAAGCAAGTGTATCAATAGTCGATATAGGACTTGATATAGCTGGAATAAGCGGTAAAAATCAATTTGCAATAAGCAAAGGTAATGATGGAAAGCCTGAGAGTGGAAATAAAACTTTCTATGAAATCACACCATCAGTTGATATAAATATCGCTAAAGGCGCTAAATTGTCAGCATATTATGCAATGGTATTTGGTCAAGTTGATGCACAAAGAGTATGGGCACAAGTTTCTTATCAATTCTAAGAAAATAAATATTGAGTTTAAAAGCTCAATATTTAAACACTACTGCTAAAATCCTATAACTTCTTTATATTTTTGCTATGTATTAAATAAAATAGATGAGGTTAGCCCTCTTTATTAAAATCCATCAAAAATAAAAATTTAAAGATTGTTTAGATTCTTAAAGATTGGCTAATTTATTTTACTTGCATTACAGACGATAAATCTTTATCGCCTTTAAATAAGCTTATTTTAATTTATAAGCTTTTGCTCCTTTATCACTATGAATTAAGCTAAATAGATTCTTATCGTAGTTTTCATACAAAAATAACTGAACGCTAAGAGAGCTATTTGTCCTCTCATCTATTGCAAAAAACATATTTAATTCTTTTGAATAGATTATATGTAGCTTTTTTTTATCATCACTATATTTTGTAGTCGTAGTTTGCAATTTATCGCCAACTCTATTGATTATATGAAATTGTTGCACATTTATAAATTTACCACTCTTTATGCTTTTAAATATCCCATTTTGTGGATAAAACTCAAATTCACCATCAAGCAAATAATAATCTTTTTTATCTACAATAGAAGCATATTGTGCTAGAGTCTTGCTTTTTTCATCATGCAATACTTTTCCATTTGAATAATCAATATCGCTAAATTCATCGATTGCAGTTTGTATAGAAAGTATGCTATATGGAATGTATAAATAAATATTATTATTTATTTTAGGGGTTTTAAAACTAGAATCTCCCAAGCTATCTATAAAAGACTTTGGATCTTTTATAGCATCATATTTATATAAGATTCTATCTAGATTGTGATGTTTTATTAATTCTTTATCATCTGTATAAAATGCCTCTGCAATCAACTTTGACATATTGTATGATGCAATCTGAGAGCTAGAAGATAAAATAAAACTAGAAATAAAGTGATTTATTCCATCTAAATCTGTGCCTTGAATGATTACTTTTGTATTAGCATAATATGGAATAAGAAACCCATAATCCCACCAAGAAATGCTCAAATCATCTCTACTTGTAGAATCTTGCTTTATAGCATCAAGTGCATTTATTTCATTTCCAAGCACAACAGGCGGTATAAAATAATTTTTTGTATGATAATAATTTGGCATTATGGCAAATAAAGCAAAACAAATAGAGATGATAAATTTCGCTCCATTTAATACTATTTTATCTTTAAAAAGATTATTTAATAAATTCAGTGCAAAATACAAAAGATAAAAATAACCAAGACTAAAAACAGGTGCTCCAAACATAGAGAATCTAAGCCCAAATTTTAGACTTAGTATCGATAAAAGCAAAAATGGAAGTAAAATGATACTTTTATTTATTTTTATAAACATAACAACTATACCAATTAAACCTATCACAAATGTGGCATTATCACCCATAGTGCGCTCAGCTAGATTTGATATCGTAAGCGGGGCTAGCTCCATTATCGTGCCAGAAGTGCTATGTAATGTAATTGCACTCTGTGTTATCATTTTATCTGTTACATAAGTAGCAAATCGTGAAAGAATCAAATCAATATTTGCTATGATAAATACACTACAACCAATAAGTAAAATAAGTATGCTTTTGTATTTTATTTTTGATTTTATTTTATCTGTGATATTTTGAAAAAATAAAACCTTATCACTCATAAAATGAAGTAAAATAGCTAGTAAAATAAGCTTAATATAAATATTTATAAATGATATAGAAATAATTAGAATCCCAAGTGCTTCATATAATTTTAGATTTTTTCTATCTTTTATAAGCACATAAAATAACGCAAAGAAAATACTTGCAGTCAGTAAATAAGTCGCACTAACTTTATGCCAAAGCAATGCTAATATAAAGAAAATAGCAGCAAAGATGACATCTCTTAGATTATATTGCTTTAAGATTCTATATAAAAAATACATACCAAATAATGGGAAAAATAGCATTAACATATCTGTATCATAATAGCCACCTATTGTTCTATTGCTATATCCTATGCTAAGTGGAGTAAGGATTGCAGCAAAAAGGGCAAAATACTTATTTGTCATATCTTTTGCTAATAAATATACAGGGATTGCTACAAAGCTAGATAGAATTATTGGTAAAAAGAAAAATAAATCATCAATAGAAAAAGGCAGTATATAATAAAATATAGCACTTAAAATCGAAGGCATTTCAAATGTTGCTATAGGATAAAATGCGTTATCAATATTGCCATTTATCAAATCTTTTGTAGCAGTGGCAAAATGATAAGCATCATTTGTAGTCAAAAGTCTATTGCCATCAAAAAAATAATAGCTAAATGCACTACTATAATATACAAATGCTTCTCTTGCATATATTGATATAAAAATAGCGATAACTATAAAAAAAATATCAATAAATAAAGGTAAAAACTTAGATTTCATAGGTTCCCTTAAAATAATGGTTTTGACATAGAATCTGGAATCTCAATATCAAGTAGTTTTAATATACTTGGTGCAATATTATCGAGCTTTCCATCGGCAACTTTTTTTACATCTTTATCAATAACAAAACACCACACATATCCAGCAGTATGATTTGTAAGCACATTGCCATTTTCATCTTTCATTTTTTCACAATTCCCATGATCGCTTGTAATAATCAAAGAATAATCACATTCTCTTGCTTTTTCTATGATTCTGCCTAGCTCAAAATCAACTGCCTCAACAGATTTTATCGCAGCTTCATAATTGCCTGTATGCCCGACCATATCACCATTTGCAAAATTAATAACAATAAAATCCCTATTTTTATCCATAGATTCTAATACCGCATCACAAACTTCTTTTGCACTCATTTCTGGCTTTAAATCATAAGTTTTTACTTTTGGCGATGGGATTAAGATTCTATCTTCAAGATTGTAAGGCTCTTCTTTGCCACCATTAAAGAAAAATGTCACATGCGCATATTTTTCTGTCTCTGCTATATGGCTTTGGGTGAGATTATTTTTGCTTAAAATTTCTGCTAATGTATCTTTTATCTTTTCTTTTGGAAATAAAATAGGATATGAAAAAGTTGCATCATATTCACACATAGTAAGAATCTTTACCTTTGGATTTTTCTTGCGTTTAAATTCACTAAAATCATCAAATCCAATTGCTTTTATAATCTCTCTTGCTCTATCACTTCTAAAATTAAAAAATACAAATCCATCACCATCATTCATGCCTGCATAGCCATTAAAACTTGCTGGAACGATAAATTCATCTGTGATATTACTATCATATTGAGATTGTAAATAATATAGCGGATCTGACTTTGGATTAGAAGCGCCTACTATACAATCATATGCCACTTCTACCCTCTCCCATCTATTATCTCTATCCATTGCATAGAATCTTCCATTAATAGTTGCTATTTTTATATTATTAGATTCTATTGCCATTATTTCTTTTATATATTTTGGGGCGCTAAATGGAGGCACATCTCTACCATCTGTAATAATATGAATATAAATAGTCTTTCCAAATGATTCTAGAATCTTTGCTAATCCTATCAAATGACTAATATGTGAATGCACACCGCCATCACTAACCAAACCACACAAATGAATCACTTTTAAATCTTTTGCAAAATCAATTAAAGTTTTATTTTTTGCAAGTGGTGAATTTGGGAGATTATCAAAATCAAGTGCCATAGAAATCTTTACTAAATCTTGATACAAAACTCTGCCTGAACCAATACACATATGTCCTACTTCGCTATTACCCATTTGCCCTTCTGGAAGACCAATATCTAATCCAAAAGTGCTAACATATGAATATGGCACATTTTTAAACAACCAATCATAATTAGGCTTTTTTGCATTTGCAAAAGCATTCCATGAATCGCTTTTATTAAGTCCTATGCCATCAGTGATAACCAATACAACTTTTTTTTTCATTTTAGAATCCTGTATAAAATTAGTATAATTGCACACAATATTACCAAAATAATTTCAATTTTTAGGCTTTTGATGCTGTATTATCTATACTCACAATTTGGGATAAATATATTCCAATATATATCATTTCGTGCTGGCTTGGCTTTTATAATTTCATTTAGTTTATCTATGTTTTTTTTGCCAAAATTTATAAATTGGGCAAAACAAAAAAAAGCATCTCAACCAATATCTGATTTCATTCCTGCACATAAAGTAAAATCAAATACACCAACAATGGGTGGCGTGATATTTATTTTATGTAGCATTGCTGCAAGTGTTTTATGTGCAAATATTGTTAATTATTATGTATTGATTGGAATCTTTATCCTAGCATCATTTTGCATAATTGGAATAAAAGATGATTACACAAAAATATCACAAAGAAACAATAAAGGCATAAGTGCAAAAAGAAAAATATCGCTACTTATTATTGTATCACTTACAGCCTCTATATGCTTGTATTTATCAAATCACAATGTCAATCTATACATACCATTTATAAAGAATCCTATCTTTGATATGGGACTTTTTGCAATTATATTTTGGACAATAATATTTATTGCTACAAGCAATGCAGTAAATATCACCGATGGACTTGATGGACTTGCAACAACACCTAGCATTTGTGCCATTGCTACACTAAGTATATTTATATATATTTCAGGAAATGCGATTTTTAGCTCATATTTATTAGTGCCAAAAATTATTAATAGCGGGGAACTCTTCATTGTATCATCTGCAATACTAGGCTCATTATTTGGCTTTTTATGGTATAACTGCCACCCTGCACAAGTTTTTATGGGCGATAGTGGAAGTTTAGCTCTTGGTGGATTTATCGCATATATGGGAATTGTATCAAATAATGAGGTTTTGCTTATTTTAATTGGCTCTGTTTTTGTTATTGAAACACTAAGCGTGATATTACAAGTTGGTAGCTATAAATTACGAAATAAAAAGATATTTCTTATGGCACCTATTCATCATCATTTTGAAGTAAAAGGATGGAATGAAAATAAAATCATCATAAGATTTTGGATTATTGCTTTACTTAGCAATTTATTAGCACTTTTGAGTATTAAAATACGATGATTTCTTTGTTTGGTTATGGGCAAACGATGAAAGCCCTAAGCAAGATTCTAGCTCCTTGTAATATTTATGATGAAAAATTTAAAAATAAAAGCAAAGATGAATTTGGAAACAATCTTTTGCCTATAGATTGTTTTGATGGCACAAATTCTAGCTTAGAGATAATAAGCCCAGGAATCCCACCTACTTTTCCACTAAATAAAATGGCAAAAAATCTAATAAGTGAATATGATTATTTTTATCCAAATAATGCCCTAAATATATGGATAAGTGGAACAAATGGCAAAACTACAACAACACAAATGACACAATCTTTACTTAGTGAATATGGAAGCGTATGTGGTGGAAATATAGGAATCCCACTATGCAATTTAGATAAAAGTGCAAAAATTTGGATTCTAGAGACTAGCTCTTTTATGCTACATTACACAAATAAAGCAAATCCAAAAATATACGCCCTACTTCCAATCACACAAGATCATATATCTTGGCATGGTAATTTTGAAAATTATATAAATGCGAAATTAAAGCCCCTAAGATTGATGGGGCAAGATAGCTATGCAATCATCCCAAGTGAATATAAAAATATGATAAAAGATTTTAAAGGAAAAATATTTTTTTATAGCAATATTGCAAGCTTAGCAGAAGAATTTGGAATAGATGAAAAAAAGATAAAATTTAAAGGCGCTTTCTTATTAGATGCGATTATGGCGCTCTTAATTGCTAAGATTCTAACAAATAAAATTGATTATAGTATCATAAATAATTTTAAGATTGATAGCCACAAAATCGAAGAATTTAGAGATAAAAATGGAAGATTATTTGTAGATGATAGCAAAGCTACAAATATAGATGCCACTTTAAAAGCATTAGAAATCTATAGAGATAAAGAAATATTTTTAATCCTTGGTGGAGATAATAAAGGTGTAAGTTTAGAGCCACTTATTGATAAACTTACTTCTTATAATGTAAAAATATTTGCTATTGGAAAATGTTGTAATGAAATCCTGCAATTAGCTAGAATCTATAATATTCCTTGTCAAGATTCTAATACTCTAAAAAATGCACTAGATTCTATAAAAAATATATTTAATGATAATCAAAATAGCATCTGCTTATTATCCCCTGCGTGTGCAAGCCTAGATCAATTTACATCATATAAACATAGAGGCGAGGAATTCAAGCGATACGCACTATTATAAAATAAGAATGATTTTTAAGTAAATTTTAATTACTTATTATATAGAATGCGACTTTTATCTTGGCTCGATAGCTCAGTTGGTAGAGCAGAGGACTGAAAATCCTCGTGTCGGCAGTTCGATTCTGCCTCGAGCCACCATTAGACTTAAAAATAGATTAAACAATATTTATTTTGAGTTTCAATTAACAAACTCCCATGTTTTGTTTAAAATGAAATTTCTTTTATATCTCCCACTTTAAAAAACTCCTTGTAAATAGAATTTACAAGGAGGATTCTATTTTCTTTTATTTTAGAATCATCAATATTTATCATCACATTATCAAAGAATTCTTGCAATATTTCTTTGAATTCCAATAACTTTTCTATACGATTTTTTGGTGTTTGTATATCAAATGATTTAAATTTTTCTAATACCTCAAACAATACTCTCTCTTCATCGCATACAAACAAATCACGATTGATAGAATCTGCTTTTATTTCTACATTTTTTAATATATTTGCAATTCTTTTAAATAGAATCTTAAAGTCATTTGGAATAGATTTTAATGCATCAATTTGCCTAACTAGCTCTACTAAATCTTTTTGATTTGATTTTATTGCTGCATTGATTATTGATTGATTTACATTTAGTGTGCCTTCTAATCGCTCACAGAAAAATTGAAATATTTTATTTTCATCTATTTTTTTATAATTAGATTCTAGCTGTGGAAAAATATCAAATAAATTTAGTGGAATATCAAATTTTACTATCATTTTTATGATACCAATAGCCGCTCTACGAAGTGCAAATGGATCTTTTGAACCACTTGGAATCTTATCTAGTGCAAAAAGGCTTAAAATAGAATCTAATTTATTTGATATAGAGATAATAGCACTCTTTGGACTAGAAGGAAGCAAGGAATCTTCTTGCAATGGCAAATATTGCTCTTTTATCATTAATTTTAAAGCATCATCTTTTGTATAGTATGAACCCATGATTCCTTGTAATTCACCAAATTCACCTACCATTTCACTAAGCAAATCATTTTTACTAATCATAATTGCTTTTATGATATTTGTAGAATCTAATTTTAATACTCCACAAAGAATTGTAGCAATCTTAATCTCCCTCTCTACCTTATCAAACATAGATCCTTGTATAAATTCTATCTTTTTTAATCTCTCATCAATTTTATCTTGGATAAATGATTTGAAATCATTTTTATAGAAAAACAACGCATCTTCAAGCCTTGCTTTTAAAACTCTTTGATTACCTTTTAATATCTCATCAAATGTACTTTTATCAAAACTATTGCATACCACTATAAAACCATTATTCAAATCTATTGCATCACTATTATTAGAAATATTATTTTTATATGTCGCAAAATATTTTTGATTAATTTTCATTGAAGTAATGATAACTTCATTTGGCAATTCTAAAAATTTTTCATCAAACTTTCCATATAAAGCATTTGGATATTCAGTGATTGCTACTACTTCATCAAGCAAAGTGGAATCTATTTCTACTTTGATATTTTTTTCTTTTTCTATATCTTGTATTTGTGCTAAAATCAATTCTTTTCGCATTTCTTGATCATAAATTACGCCATTAGATTCTAAAAATTTAAAATATTCATGAGCATTATTTATCTCTTTTGCTTCCTTGCTTCTATGTGGATAAATGCACTTTGTTTGAGAAAATTGATATTTATTTTCTAGTTTTTTTAACTCTATAAATCTATCATCAAGCAATACAAAAATATTTCTAATTGGACGAATAAAACTAGATTCTACACTACCCCATTGCATGCTTTTACCAAAACTCAAAATATCTAAAAAATCCAAAATAATATTTTCTAGCAAAAATTTGCTTTTTTTACCTTCTATTTCGGTTTTATAGTATAAACATTCTTTACCATTTTTAGTGCTAGTTTGTAAATCATCTATATTGATATTTAATTTTTTAAGAAAGCTTATTGTAGGTTGGCTTGGATTATTATCTTTATCATAAGCGATATTTAATGGTGGTCCAAAATATTCAAGTGTTTTTCCTTCTTGCATTAAAGGAAAATTTTTGGATGTAAGTATTAATCTCCTTGGTGTCCAAAAAAATTCTATGTCACTTACACTAAGGCTATTTTCATTTAATAATTTTTCAAATTTTGGCTTGATATTTTTAATCTCTTTTTTTATGGAACTAAAAGGTAATTCTTCCAAAAATATTTCTATTAACAATGATGAGGTATTCAATGCAAACTATCCTTATAGATATAAATTTAACACATTATTTATATAAAATGAAGTAGAATCTTACCAAAAAAATAGCTCAAAGGGTTTAGATGCGTTTTATTGCATTGCTATTATTAATCAATTATTATATTTATGCAACACCTGTAAATAAATGTATAAGTATAGATAAATTTAGTGATGACCAAAAAGAAATTGTTGCTTATGCTTACAATTATGGAAAAAAATACAATCTTGGCTTTACACTTGCAGCTATTGCCTGGCATGAATCTTGTGCTGGTGAATATAGAATGAATTTTGCAGATCCAAGTGCTGGAATCTACCATGCACTAATTCCTGGAGTAATAAAACGATATCAAATGCTAAAAGATACAGGATTTAATCGCAATGTAATAGGTGAATTGCTCATTCGAGATGATGAATTTGCCTCAAAAGTGGCAATTGATGAGTTATTGTTTTGGGATAAAGTGCGAAATGGAAATTGGAAAGATATAATAAAATCCTACAATAAAGGCTATCTTTGGGAAAAAAGCGATAAATATAATGAAATTGCTGAAAACTATTACAATAATATAAAACTAAAAAAAGAGATTCTAGAAAAATATATACCAAAATACCTAAAAGACTTTAAGTTGAAAGAACGCGATCCTATGCTCTCAAATTTTAATTCAAATAACTCAAATATCATTACAAAAAAACAAGAAAAAGAAGTAATTGAAAAAATAAGAAAAATAGAAATAGCAATATTGAAAAATGATAGCGAGCAATCAATAAAACAAGCAAAAAAAGATAAAAAAGCAATCATTAGCATATACAATAAGGATGAAGGAGATTCTATAATACACGAAAAAACAATCACCTTACAGCCATTTTATACAACCAAATAGGAAAATATAGTGAAAATAGCTATTAATGGATTTGGTAGAATTGGGCGAGCTTTTTTTAGAAATTTTTATGAAAATAAGATAAAAGATTTAGAAATAGTGCAAATAAATGATATTTGTGATTTTGATAAATTAATATATTTGTTAAAAGAAGATTCTATATATGGAAAATTTAAATGTGAGTTTAAATACCAAAACAATGAATTAATCATCGATGATAAAATAATCAAACTTAGCTCTTATCAAAATCCAAAAGAATTTAGCACAAATGCAGATATAGTGCTTGAATGCAGTGGTAAATTTGATGATAAAAAAAGCTTGCAGCCATATATAGATAATGGTGTAAATTTTGTCATCCTTGGGGCTACACCAAAAGATGATATGAATATTTATATTTATAGCGTTAATGAATCTAAATATAGCGGAGAAAAAATCATATCAAATGCTTCTTGCACTTCAAATGCAATCGCCCCAATAATAAATACAATAAATAAAAAATACAAAATACTAAGTGGAAATATATCCATAATCCACCCATTTAATAATGATCAGAACTTGCTAGATTCAGCACATAAAGATGATATAAGACTTAGCAGAAATGCTACAATAAATATAATACCAACAAAAAGCAGCATAGGAAGTGTGCTAAAAAAAATATTTAATATTAATTTTTATGGAGATTCTATTAGAGTGCCAACTTCGATAGTGGCATTTAGCAATATCGATTTGGTATTTGACAAAGAAATATCAAAAGATGAAATATTGAATTTAGAATTTGATCACAAAATAATAGGCATCGATTCTGATATGCTTGTATCAAGTGATTTTATAGGCGATAAAAGAAGCGCTATTATTGCAAGTGATTTAATCAATATAAATGGCAACACTGCTAGGATTGGAATCTGGTTTGATAATGAAAGCGGATATGCAAATAGACTGCTAGATATGCTAGAAGTGGTGCAAAGATGTCACAAATCACACTAAATTTTTAGTCTATATTTTTTAATCACTTTTGATTTTAAAATCACATTTAGTTTTTATACTTGTATGTTTATTTTTGCTTTTTCACCCTCCACCAATAAACTGCAAAAACTCGATTCTATCGCCATTATTTGGAAAAGTATCATCATAGTTTTCTTTTTGGACAAGATTTCCATTTAGTGCTATTGCAATGACCTTAGATTCTATACTTAAAATATCTAGAATCTCTTGAATGCTTTTATTGTCATCAAAATCCATTGATTGCCCATTTACTATCAAAGTCATTTTTTATCCTTAAAAAATTTATAATAAAATCCTTGTTTGTTTGATTGTTTTGTGCGAGAAATCACTAAATCGCCATCTTGTGCATTTTTTGATACAGAGCTACCTGCTGCAATCAATACATTTGATTCTATTTCAAGTGGTGCAATCAACTGCGTATCACTTCCTACAAAAACATTTTTACCAATAATAGTTTTGTGTTTTTTTATCCCATCATAATTACAAGTAATCACACCTGCACCGATATTTGTGCCACTATCGATATTACTATCACCAAGATAGCTTAAATGTCCTGCTTTTACATCATTTAAAATCGAGGCTTTAACTTCTACAAAATTACCAATGTGAGAATCTTTTATATGAGATTTAGGACGGATTCTAGCAAATGGTCCTATTGTGCTATTTTCTACAATGCTATCTTCTATTACGCTATTTGCTAGTATTTTAGATTCTATTATTTTAGCACCTCTTCTTAGTACACAATTACTCTCAATCTCACATTCTCCAATAAATTCCACATCAAATTCAATATAAGTGCTATCTGGAATCCTAAAAATAACACCATCCCTCATAGCCTTTTCTCTTAAGAGTTTAAGCATAAAAGATTCTGCTTTTGCTAAATCTAATTTAGAATTTACACCAATAAACTCACTCTCTTTTGCACTCACTCCTAGAATCTTGCAATTATTAATAAATGCATGTCCGATAATATCAGTCAAATAATATTCATTTTGATTATTATTAGATTCTAACATTGGCAAATATTTTTCTAGAATCTCTTTTTTAAAATAATAGATTCCAGCATTTGCAAGATTTATTGCTTTTGTTTTTTCATCTGCATCTTTTTCTTCAACAATACCTAAAACTTTATCTTCTTTCATAATAACGCGACCATATCCACTTGCATCTTCTAGCTCTAAGATTCCCATAGTAATATCACAATCATTTCTAATAAAATTTTTAAGCATACTAGCTTGAATAAGTGGCATATCTCCGCTTAAGATTAAAATATTTTGATATTTTGTATCTATCAAGGATTTTTTATTTTCTCCAAAACCCTTCATCAAAGCCCCAGCAGTTCCGGGGAATTCATCGTGATTTTGGATGTGAATATTGATATTTTGATATATAGAATCTATTTTTTCTTTTATCAAACCAGCTTCATTGTATAAGATTATATGCAAATCATCACTTAGTTTGCGAGCTTCATCAATAATGCAAAAAAGCATTTCTTTACCACAAATCTTATGTAAAACTTTTGGAATCTTAGATTTCATTCTAGTGCCAAAACCTGCACTCAAGATAATAATTGAGACTTGATTCAAGCTTATTCCTCCATCATAGATTGTTTATACAATTTTAACACAATAAAAGATATAATGATTTTTTTGTTTGATTTTATATAGAATACATCTTTAAATATTTTTCTAGAAATTCACAATCTTTAGGAGTTTGCATTTTATGGATTTAGGGACTATTATAGGATTATTCCTAGTTACCATCCTCTTAACTGGAGCGATGATGATGGGTGTTGGAGTCCAAGCATATATTGACTTTCCATCATTACTCATTACCGTTGGTGGCTCTATTGGTGCATTGCTTATAGCTTTCAAACTAGAAAATATGAAAAACATATTCAAATATTTAGGAATTGCATTTAAACCTCATCAATACAATATTCCTGCATTAATCAAAACAATTGTTGAATATGCAATCAAAGCAAGAAGAGATGGGATACTTTCACTTGAGCAAAATGTCAATCAAGAAGAAAATGATTTTCTTAGAAAAGGGCTAAGTATGGCGGTTGATGGCTCAGAGCCAGATTCTATAAGAGATTTGCTAGAAATAGATATGGAACAGAGTTTAGGGCGACATAATAGCAATGCAGATATTTTTGACACTTGGGCTGCACTTGCTGGTTCTTATGGTATGCTTGGGACATTAGTTGGACTTGTAGCAATGCTTATGAACATGAGTGATCCTAGCTCTATTGGACCTGCTATGGCTGTTGCCTTGATTACTACATTTTATGGCTCATTGATAGGAAATGTTATTGGATCACCTATTGCAAACATATTAAGAATAAGAGCACAAGATGAAGCACTTATGAAATTATTAGTAATTGAAGGTATTATATCCATTCAAGCAGGCGACAATCCAAGGGTGCTAGAAACAAAACTATTATCATTTTTACCACCAAGTCAAAGATTTAGTCAATTTGATTAATAAACATGGCAAAAAAGATTAATATCCAAAATAAAAGCGGAGGGGGCTTACCCTTATGGCTTGGAACATTTGGGGATTTGATGAGCTTGCTTCTTACTTTTTTTATATTACTTTTATCTATGGCTACATTTGATGCAAAAAAATTAGTAGAAGCAGAAGCGAGCATAAAAGGTGCATTAAGCATATTAGAAGGTGGTATTAAAATTGAACCAAGCAAAAATAGAATCACACTTCCAGCTGATATGGTAGTGCCTCCAGAATATGCTGAAGAAGTAAGGGTATTACAACAAACAATAATTGATTTTAATGATATGCAAAATATATCAAAAGGGCAAGCGGATATGGTGGGTGATGGGCTAAATGGATTTATTATCACACTTCCATCAAATATAATATTTGATGAAAATTTTAAAATCAATGAAGATGCAAAATTATTACTAAAAAGAATATCACAAATATTAGAAAAACTACCACAAAATACACAAGTTGAAGTGCTTGGAATCTCAAATATATCAACAACATCGATAAATTTAGAGAGAGCATCAAAAATGGCACTTAGTGTCGGCAGAGAACTTTATAATTTAAATATAAATGGAAATAGAATAAATATCATAGGCATAGAAGACAAAAACTTACCAAAAAATGAGGATTTATTAAATATTAGATTCTATGCAAAAGAAATACAAGTAAATACGACAAAAGGATTGCTAGATAAATAATGATTAGAATCCTATTTATTTTAATATGTATTTTTAGTATTTCATTTGGTGCAACTGATGAAAATGAGAATCTAATAATGCAAGAAGTCCCGCGGTCTGCACAAGGCTCACAAATAACAAATCCTGTGCTAAATTCACCAACAATACCAACGATAGATTTATCACTTAGCGCACCAAGAGAACCAGGCGATTTAGTAACAACACTAAATATTGTAATAATCATTACATTACTTGTTTTAGCACCATCATTAATACTTGTGATGACAAGTTTTGTAAGGATTATAATAGTGCTTGGATTTTTAAGAGTTGCTATGGGAACACAACAATCCCCACCAACACAGATTCTAGTATCGCTTGCACTCATCCTTACATTTTTTATCATGGAACCAGTTGGCAGAGATGGATATGAAGCAGGAATAAAGCCATATATAAATAAAGAAATTTCATACGATGAAGCATTTATACGAACAATAAAGCCATTTAAAGAATTTATGATGAAAAATACAAGAGAAAAAGACTTGGCATTATTTTTTAGAATAAGAAATCTAGAAAACCCGCAAACAATCGATGATGTACCGCTTACGATTCTATTGCCTGCATTTATGATAAGTGAGCTAAAAACAGCATTTCAAATTGCCTTTTTACTATACTTGCCATTTTTGGTTATTGATATGGTTGTAAGCTCATTACTGATGGCACTTGGAATGATGATGTTGCCACCTATTATGATATCTCTACCATTTAAGATTCTTATATTTATTCTTGTCGATGGATTTAATCTTTTAGTAGGGAATCTTGTAAATAGCTTTAAATAATAAATTAATTTTTTTTTGATACAATAACAAGATTGAAAATTTACCTATTTAAGGATGTAAAAATGAAAAAAATAATATGTATGACTATGCTACTTGGAGCAAGCCTATTTGCTGATAATCTTTTTCAAAAACTTGATAAAAACATTGAAAAAGGTGAAGCTAAAGTTGATAAATCAATAAAAGATACAAAAGATTATATAGATAATAAAAAAGATAAGATACAAAACTTTAAACAATCAAAAGAAGATAAAGTAGATAAAACAATCAAAGATACAAAAGATTATATAGATAATAAAAAAGATAAGATACAAAACTTTAAACAATCAAAAGAAGATAAAGTAGATAAAACAATCAAAGATACAAAAGATTATATAGATAATAAAAAAGACAAGGCAATAAATCAAACTAAAGATTTTTTATCAAAATAAAATATCTCTATTAAAGGCTTTTAAAGCCTTTATATCTTTTTTCCCTTTCCACTAAAAAATTAAGTAAATGATATATTTAGCTTACAAATATTGATTTTTTAGCTTTAAGCGACTTTATTAATCAATTTATGATTATCTTAGTTGAGATTCTAATCCTTATTGCTTTATTGTTAAAAGTGTATCAATCATTCTATCAATAGTAGTTATTACCTTTGCATTTGCTGCATAACCACTTTGGAATTTTATAAGATTTATCATTTCTTCATCAATGCTTACCTGGCTAATGCCTAAATATTCTTTTTTTACAGCTGCTAAGACTGATTGCTTTGTATCCCCTAAAATTTTTACATCATTTGTATCATTTGCTACCTTTCCTGTAACAAACTGAAAATATTTAGGTATTGTCATTTCTTGCTTTTTACTACGAGTAGGAAAAAATTCACTATCTTTATATTGAAGATCTAACATCATAGTAGCGATATCAAAATTCCCACTAACTGGAGCTTTATGCTGGCGAATTAGCGTTGGGTCTTTTGCATACATAGTATTTAACTCCATATTTTGTGCATTATTTCCATAAAGAAGTCTATTTACACCGATTGCTCCAACAAAATTGCTACCTTTATCCTCTATGCTTACATTTAACCCCATTGAACTGTCTTTTGGCAAAATCATAAATTGCTTAGCTTCATCATCATAGTAAGCTCTAAAATAATCATCAAAATCATTTAGTGGATTATTATCATTATTGTCATCTGTATTTTTATTTAGATAGTTTATGACATCTTCCATAGTTGTAATACCATCAATATTTACAGCTTTTCTAAGTATTTCATTACCTTTAGTATCATAGACGATAACATCAAATGATCCATTTTTTATATTATAAACAGAATCTGATAATACATCTTGGCTGTTTATTGTTAATACTTGACTTTTTAACTCTGTGGTTGCACTTTGTGCATAAACACTATTTGTAGCCTCTATAAAACCTAGTGCAAAAGTATCTAAATCATTTATATATTCTTGAAGTTTTCCTATTTTTCCGCCATTTTTACCATATGAGACCAAATCAAGCAAAGCTCCACTTTTGCCTCCACTAATCTTATCTGTAATATCTACTTTTTTAAAGTCATATCCTTGAAAATATACGCTATATAATCCATCTTGATTATCTTCATTATCAATAACTAATGGATGATGAATAGAGCCATCAACTATATTAAAACCACCTGCTATATTTAGAGTGTAGCCATAATCAAAATCTGCACTATCACTATTTAATCTTGCTTGACTTTTTAACTTATCTTTAAATACATTGCTACCAATTAGCTTTGATAAATTGAATTCAAGCTCATCTCTTCTATCTCTAAGCTCATTTGCTTGTTTTAATTCCCTAGAATCTTCCATCTGTGCTAATTTTCCATTGATTTCTGCAATCTGTTTAGCGATAGAATTAATCTCTTCTATAGTAACTTTTAATTCTTCACTTTGCTTTATTTGCAAATCAAAAAGTCGTCTTCTTGTATCTTTTATATTTGTTATTAAAGTCTGGATATTTTGTGCCAATACTTGCTTTTGTGAAGGATCAGAAGGATTCTTCTCTACATCTTTCCATGCATTAAAATAGTTTTCAAGATCATTATAGATACCCACTCCATCAACTTCAGGAAAAAAAGCGGATGCTTCTCTAAGCGTGTCAAACTCTGTATCATAAAATTCTGCATCACTAGCTGCTTTTCTATATCTTGAAAATGTAAATTCATCGTGGATTCTTTGAATGGTCTCTATATCTACACCACGACCAAGATTGTATTTTTGAAAATAAAGAGGCTTTTCTGGAGATACAATCACCCTTTGTCTTGAGTAAAATTCATCACTAGCATTTGCTATATTATTACCTGTAACATCAACCATTAGTTGATGTGCGTTTAAACCTGTTTGGGAGGTATTTAATGATGATAATATTCCACCCATATCAAGCCTCTATTCGCAATAAATCAACTTTAGAATATAGTTTATTTGAATATCCATCTCTTTGACTTGGAATAATATTTTCTAATAAAGAATTATAAAATTCATATACAGCAACAACGCTTTTTGCATAATTTTTATTGATTTCTCTAAGCGTTTTTAAGCCATCTCTCATTTTGTCAATAAGCATTAAAGCTTCTGGATTTAAAATCTCTTCTATACTCTTATTTGGATTCTCTTTAGAGAGTTTAAGCATTGCATCTCGCGCTAAATCTTTATTACGATCAAACATTAATATTGCATTATTTTTAGATTCTAGTCTTTGAAATATAGCATCATGATTTGCTTCTTTTATATCTTGCATATCAAGATTACTAATTTTAATTAACTCTTCGAGATTAGAAATTGCATCACTCAAAAATTTAATCAACATAGAATCTGTCCTAAAATAAAAAATTTAAAATATTAAGATTCCAATAAGCAATTTTTGTGCCATTTTATCAGCAGTATCTTTAATATCGATTTTGTATTCGCCATTATCTATTTTTTGTTTGATTTCATCAGCTTTGCTTGGATTGTTAGTTTCATCACTAACCGTATTTGCTGCACTTTGAATATTTTTAGTAGAATCTATTTGTAGATTCTCCTCTTTAATATCCTTTTTATCATTATTTACATTATTATCTTGATTAGTTGCAATACTATTTTGCAAACTACTTGGTCTAATTATCATGTATTTAGATTCTCCGATTATAACTATAAATGCATATTGCTATTTTTCCAAAATCGTCATAATATATGATTTATTTAAAAGAGTTTGATATTTCTTTCAAAAAATTATCAATACTGCGTTCATTTGATTGAGATGATTTTACATCAGCAAATATTGAAACATTTGAGTTTTTATAATCATATATATAAAAAAACACAAAAACAACTCCATATAAAAATACCAAAAATGCCAATGAAGGAAAAACCCAATCTTTCATCTCTTAAATAGTCCTACTAATTTTATACTGCATTATAGAGTTTAAAAACTTAAAAAAATAAATAGGCTATAATCATGCTAAATTTATTATTTTAAGTATAGATTCTAAGCATTTGTTAAAAATAATTTTTAATTGTATAATTTAAAACTCTAAACAAACCATTATTATATGAATCTAAATATTATGAGGTAAGATTTGGTAAATATAAATAAAATTATTTATTTAATAGCATTATTTGTTACAACATGTTTTGGGGCTACAAGTTCAAATCAAGTCTGGGGAAAAGGATATACATTCTTAAAATTTTTAGAAACATATAATATTCCATCAAATGTATATTGGGATTTATATCCAGAAGACAAGGAGCTAACAGCAGAAATTTATGCAGGAGTTAGATATTACACTCTAATAGATGATAACAATACCTTGCTTCAAGCATTAATCCCACTAAATGATGAAACACAAATCCACATAACAAAAGATGATCAAACATATAAAGTTGATTTTATACCTGTTAAATACTTCTCATCTACCAATTCCATAGCACTATCTATACAAAAATCACCATATCAAGATATAGTAGATTTAACAGGTGATACAAATCTTGCAAATGAATTTGTAAATACATATAAAAACACTATAAACTTTAATAGAAATGTCCTAAAAAATGATAAATTAGCATTGATTTATCATTCCAAATATAGACTTGGTAGAATCTTTGGCACTCCAGATATTAAAGCTTCATTGGTAGAAACAAATGGAATACCAAATTTTTTATTTGCATATAGCGATGGAAAATACTATGATCAAAATGGAAATGGAATAAGTCGATTATTGTTTAGAACACCAGTATCAAACGCTAGAATCTCATCAAGATTCTCATTAAATAGAATACATCCTATATTAAAAGTCAAAAGACCTCATTATGGTGTTGATTATGCAGCTCCACATGGCACAAATGTAAAAGCAGCAGCCAATGGAAGAGTGATATTTGCTGGCACAAAAAGTGGATATGGAAAAGTTGTTGAGATCTCCCATGAAAATGGATTAAAAACACTATATGCACATTTAAGCAAGATTAATGCAAAAAAAGGACAAAAAGTGCAAACAGGACAAATAATAGGAAAAGTAGGCAATAGCGGACTTAGCACTGGATCGCATCTGCATTTTGGCTTATATAGAAATAATAAACCAATAAATCCACTATCAAATATAAATTCTAAAAAAAGTGTATTAGCAAAAGAGCAAAAAGAAGAGTTTTTAAAATTAGCAAAACAATATGAGGAACAACTAAAAATAGCCATAATAGATAATCTGCATAGTAAAGCTCCTAGCTATTTTGCATCAAATTAATATGGCGATAGATAAATCAAGTATAAAATTATATGATTGCAAGGATTCAAAATATATCCAAATAAAGCAAATGTCATATATTGAAAATGGTATCAGTAAAACTTGGGATATAGTAAGTTCTCATGATAGTGCATCAATACTTATTCATAATATAGATAATAATTCTATAATAATTGTAAAACAATTCCGCCCTGCAGTATTTTTAAGAAACAATAATGGCTATATGTATGAATTATGTGCAGGACTAATAGATAAAGAAAATAAAACAATTGATGAAATCATAAAAGAAGAAGTATTAGAAGAATGTGGCTATTATGCAGAATCTGTTACAAAAATAGCTGAATTTTATTCATCTGTTGGCACAAGTGGTAGCAAACAAAGTGTATTTTATACAGAAGTAAAAAATAGCCAAAAAATCGCGAGTGGCGGTGGAATAGATAATGAATGTATAGAAATCATAGAAATCAAAGTAGATGAAATGCAAGACTTTCTAAAACAAGATAATATAACTCCATCACTTGGATTCTCATTTATGTGGTTTTTATCAAATAAAAAGGCAAAATAAAATGGCTAAAAAAATTATAGTATTAATATTTATATTATTTTTTATCATTGGATGCGATGAAAATAATAAAGAGCAAATAACAATCAATCAAGGAAAATACTCATTAATTAGCCTAGATTCTAATGAAATAACATTTGATAAAAAAACAAATCTATTATCACAGAATCATAATAAACCTTATTTGTTGGTATTTTTAAGCACTTGGTGTGATTATTGCCTAGGACAAGCACAACATATAGCAAATATACAAGAAGAATTTGGTGATAAAATAAATATCTATGGAGTTTTTTTAGATAAAGATGAAAAAGAAGAAGATTTAAAAAAATTTGTAAAACAATCAAATACAACATTCAAATGGTTTTACAAAGGTGATATAGCAAATCTAATAGATACTTACAATATAAAAACTCTTCCATTTATTTTATTTTTTGATAAAAATGGTAATTTGGTAATGAGCTACAATGGCATAACACCCGAAGAAATGATAACTTTTGATATTAAAAAAATGTTATAAAAGGATTTTTAGTGTTTTCTTTTTTTAAAAATATTGGACGACCAAGCGAAACAATCACAAAAGATTTACTTGAAGAGCGACTAATTGAGAGTGATATAGAATATGAAATCGTAGAAAAAATATTAGATTCTCTTGGCAATAAAATAACAAGAAATGAGCTGGAAGTAGTTTTAATTAGTTTATTAAAAAAAGAAAGTTTTTATGACAATCTAAGCATAAGAAAAATAGATTCTAAACCTTTAGTATATTTGATAATTGGCGTTAATGGTGCTGGCAAAACAACTACTATAGCAAAACTAGGAAATATTAAAAAAAATGAAAATAAAAAAGTCATATTTGGAGCTGGAGATACTTTTAGAGCTGCTGCATCATCACAACTTTGTGCTTGGGGAGATAAGCTAGGCATTCATTGTGTTAGCTCAAAATTTGGTGCAGACCCATCATCAGTAGCATTTGATACGATAAATGCAGCAAAAGCAAGAAATATAGATATTGCGATAGTCGATACTGCAGGGAGATTAGATAATAAAATAAATTTAAAAAATGAGTTAATAAAAATATCAAATACTTGTAAAAAAGCATTAGATAATGGTGATTTCTATAAGATTCTAGTTATAGATGGTACACAAGGCACACAAGCAATAAATCAAGCCAGAATCTTCAATGAAGCACTAAGTATAGATGGCATAATCATCACAAAGATGGATGGAACAAGCAAAGGTGGAAGCTTACTTAGTATTATCTCAAATCTTAGATTGCCTATACTTTATGTTGGTATTGGCGAGGGTAAAGATGATTTTATAGAATTTGATGTAGATTGGTATCTAAAAAATCTACTTGATTATATATTTTCTAAAAACTAATGGCAAAAAAACATATCATATTTGAATGTCAGCATTGTGGAGCACAAAGTCCAAAATGGTCTGGTAAATGTGTAAATTGCGGTGCTTGGGATAGCTTGATAGAAATCAAACAAAAAGATTTAGAAGTATTAAAAAATATAGATTCTTCAAATTTAACAAAAGCAATTCCCATAAAAGATGTAGAAATTGATATTGTTGCAAAATTTAGCTCATTAGAAAAAGAATTAGATATAGTATTAGGTGGTGGAATAGTAAAAGGTGGGCTGTATTTGATAGGTGGAAGCCCAGGAGTTGGCAAATCTACATTACTTCTAAAAATGTCTATAAATCTATCCAAAAAACAAAAAATATTATATGTAAGTGGTGAAGAAAGTGCATCACAGATTCGACTTAGGGCACAAAGACTAGGCGACATAACAGATAATTTATATTTATTAAATTCAATTAGTTTAGAAAGCATTGAAGAGAATCTAAGAAAAAACAATTTTGATATTTGCATTATTGATAGCATTCAAACTATTTTTAGTGAAAATATTAGCTCTGCTCCAGGGAGTGTGTCACAAGTAAGAGAATGCACATTTACTCTCCTAAGACTTGCAAAAGAATTACAAATTAGTATTTTTATCATAGGACATATAACAAAAGAGGGTTCTATTGCAGGTCCTAGAATCTTAGAACACATGGTTGATTGCGTGCTTTATTTTGAAGGCGATCCAAGCAAAGAGATGAGAATCTTACGGAGTTTTAAAAATCGTTTTGGTGCTACAAATGAAATAGGTATATTTGAAATGTGTGAAAATGGATTGGTTAGTGCCAAAAATACATCAAAAATATTTTTTAATAAACAATCTTTAATGCCTGGAAGTGCAATTAGTGTGATTTTAGAAGGAAGCAGACCAATAGTATTAGAAATTCAAGCTTTAGTAAGTGAAAGCACTTTTCCTAGACGATCTGCCACAGGATTTGAGCTAAATAGGTTAAATATGCTTTTGGCTTTGCTAGAAAGAAAGCTAGATTTTCCATTTGGACGATATGATGTTTTTGTAAATGTTGTAGGCGGGCTTAAAATAAATGAAACTGCCACAGATTTAGCGCTTATATCTGCAATCATCTCATCATTCAAAAATCGCCCACTTAGCAAAGATAGTGCATTTATTGGTGAAGTAAGCCTTGTAGGCGATATAAGAGATGTTGGAAATATTGATATGAGATTAAAAGAATTAAAATCCTATGGATTTAGCAATATTATATTGCCAAAAAAGCCAAAAAATACATATGGGCTAAAAATTTTTGAAGCCCCTGATGTAACAAAACTATTACAATGGATGTAACTTAAACTTTATTTTTGCTAAAAACATATATAATGCAAACTTTTATTTAATAAAAAAAGGAAGAAATATGTTAGATGGAATTATTAGAGAGAGTATTTCGAAGTCTATAAACAAGGCTTTAAGGAACGATGGCTATCTAATTGCAAACATTTATGGAAAAGGTGTGCAAAATATTCATTGTGCATTTAAGAAAAATGATTTTATTAGAGCAATAAAAGCAAAAAGTAGTATCGTTTTTCAAGTAAATGTTGGCGGAAAAGTGCTAGATGTAGTTGTGCAGGAGTATCAAAAAGATCCTGTGACTTCTGAAATCTTACATGTTGATTTATTATTAGTCCAAAAAGGTATGCTAACAAACTTTAAAATACCTGTCATAGCAGAAGGAAATGCTATTGGTATAAAAAATAAAGGTATTTTATTATTCTCAAAAAAGAGAATTTCTGTAAAATGCAAACCTGAAGATTTAGTAAATAGTATCAAACTAGATGTAACAAATCTTGATGTTGGTGATGCTATTTTAGTTAGAGACTTGGAAGAGTTGCCAAATATTAAAATTATAGAAAAGCCAAATGTAGCTATTATTGGAGTTATAAAGGCAAAATAAATCTTGAAACTCATAGTAGGATTGGGAAATCCAGGTATTAGATATGAAAATACTAGGCATAATGTAGGATTTATGGCAATTGATTCCTATATAATCAATTCCTACCTACAAAATGCCAAGAATCTACAAAATATAAAATCTACAAAAGAAATAAAATTTCAATCTCATTTTTTTAAAATTGATAATATTATTTTTGCAAAACCACAAACCTACATGAATCTCTCCGGTGAGGCAATAGAAAAAATAGTAAATTACTACAAAATAAAAGATATATTAATCATACATGATGACTTGGATTTAAGCCTTGGAGCAGTAAAAATAAAATTTGGTGGCAATAGTGGTGGGCACAATGGATTAAAATCAATAGACAATCACATAACAAACAAATATACAAGAATTAGAATTGGCATAAATCACCCTCGTGATGTAAATGGCTCTACAAATGTAATAGATTATGTTTTGCAAAAATTTAGTAATGATGAATTAGAGATTCTAAAAAAAGTATTTCAAATAAGTAATCATGCAATAGAATCTTTTATAAATAATGAAAGTCTGCTAGATTTACAAAATAAATACAATAAAAGAGTATAAATGCTTATTAGATTTGTAGGGCTTATTTATCTTAAATTTATAATTATCATTTTTATTGCTCTTTCTATGTTTTTTATAGGCATTGATATACTTAAATATTCTAATAATCTTCCAGATTCTGCGAATCTATTTGTATTATTTTTAGCTTATGATTTTTTGTATGCGCTAAATTATACATTTCCTATATCTACGATACTTGCTTCTATTGTCGCATTTATCACATTAATAAAATCAAATCAACTAACAGCAATACTCTCTATTGGATATTCAAAAAAGCAAATTTTATTTCCTATTTTATTTATTGCAAGCTTTTTAAATCTATGCTACATAGGGTTAAATGCGACACCTTTTGTTTATGCTGAAGAAAAAATTGATAATATCATACAAAGAGGCGGAATAAGCGATGCAAAGAATGATATATTAGTAAAATATAATAATGATTATGTATATATTGGTAAAATCTACCCAATCTTGCAAATTGCAGAAAATATAAAAGTATTTGAAACAGATGGGTTAATATTAAGACAATTTATACAAGCAAATAAAGCACAATTTGATGGCACTTGGTGGAATCTTCCTACTGCTAAAATCACTACAATCCCACAGAATCTAGAGTTTAATAAAAGCAATTTAGTCACTACAAATGTAGAAAACTATCAAATATTAAAAAATTTTAAGCCAAAGATTCTAGATACCATCTATCAAAATAAGCCAACTGTCTCTATCATCGATGCATTTAATACATTGTTTTTATTACTAGAGCAAGATTCAAATACGCAAAAAATAAGATCGATTTTATATTCATTTATAACCATACCTCTTGTAATACCATTTTTGATAATCATTATTTCATACTATACGCCTGACTTACTTAGATACACCAATCTTGCAAGACTTGGATTTTTATTTGTTTTGTTTTGTTTGGTTGTTTGGGGAGTATTTTTCATGCTTACAAAATTATCAATTAGCGGATTTTTGATACCTGAAATTGGAGTAATCATTCCTATTATTTTATTTATCTCTATCTCTATATTTTATTATAGAAAAATATAAAATAATATGGTTAATATTTCGTTTATTTTTCTAGTTTTTAAGAAATAATAAATAAAAATATGTTAGCATTCTGTTTACTTTTACTTTAAAAAGGTTCAGATTAATCATAATTAGGAGATAAAATGAAAAGAAGTGGATTTTCAATGATTGAATTAGTATTCGTTATCGTTATCTTAGGAGTTTTAGCAGCTGTTGCGGTTCCTAGATTTGTTACAACAAGGACAGATGCACAAGTTGCGATGTTAAGAAGCGATATTGCTTCTACGCTAAAGGCAATCCCTGCAAGAATCTTTGCAGAAAATATCGACCCTACAGCAAGTACACCTAATGGATACAGCTCTTGGGGTGAGTGGATAATAGATACAGGCGGACTTGATAGGGGTAGATGGGCTGCATCAGCAATTGGAGGCAAAAGTGGTGTAGGGCCATTAGATACACATAATGGTACTTGGTGTGTATCATCCAATCAACCGGGCATAATATATATAGACGAGAAAGGCAATCTAAATTTTAATCCAGAGACTATAGGCAATGCTACAGGAGCTGCTACTTCATATTCATCAACATTGTGCAACTCTCTAAAAGCTTCTTATCCAAGTGGAAGCAATAGAGTTATCCCACTTGCTACAACTGGTGCTGTAAAGTTCTAAAAATTAAATTCAAATCCCCTTATAAATTTTGGCTAGAATCTAAAAAATAAAAATAAGGGGATGAAATGATACCTATTGGAATTATTGGCGTAAGCGGATACACAGGGTTAGAACTAATCAAACTTATAATAAATCATCAATTATTTGAAATCAAATACCTAGCAAATACGACAGGTGGCACAACTCTACATAAAATACATAAAAGTCTAGTTTCAGTAACAGATGATATAAAAATAGAAAATATTAATTTAGATTCTATTAAGCAATGCAAATTGGTTTTTCTTGCACTTCCACACGAAGAATCAATGAAAATCACCCCAAAGATTCTGGATTCTGGAGTAAAAGTCATTGATTTATCAGCAGATTACAGGCTAAATGAAGAAAATTTCAATAAAACATACACAAAACATCAAGATATAAAAAATCTCAAAATAGCACAATATGGACTAATTGAGTGGAATAGAAAAAATATAAAAAATGCAAATCTAATAGCAAATCCAGGTTGCTATCCTACGGCAAGTTTGCTTGGAATCTTGCCATTTGCAGAATTTATAGATGGAAGCATATTTATTGATGCAAAAAGCGGAGTAAGTGGAAGTGGGAAAAAACCAAACGATAATACACATTATCCAAATATAAATGATAATATATTTAGCTACCAACCGCTAAATCATAGACATCAAATAGAGATTGCTCAAAAATGCCAAGATTTTACAAATATGGTTATAAAAATCAATTTTATACCGCATTTAAGCCCATTTACACGCGGTATGCTAGTATCAATATTTGCAAAATTAAAATATGAAATAAATCCATTAGAAATTCTAAAAGAAAAATATAAAGATGAAAAGTTTATAAGAATTAGAGAATTCCCTGTCGATGTAAAAAGTGTCTGTGGAACGCATTTTTGTGATATATTTGCAAAAGCAAGTAAAAATGATTTGTATATCAATACAAGTATTGACAATCTATTAAGAGGAGCGAGCTCACAAGCTCTAGCGTGTGCAAATCTAGCTCTTGGACTAGATGAAGATGTAGCATTGCCAAAGGTCGCTTATGTCCCTTGAAATAAATGATGATGCTATTTTTATAGCAGATTCTCATATCCAAAAAAATAGAGATGCGTTGATATATAAATTAAACAATCTTAATGCAATAACACAAAAAAACCCAAGTCAAATTATATTTCTTGGAGATATAGCAAATTTATTAGTTGGTGGAATAAAAAGTAGTGAAAAAATAAACGAAGAATTAATAGAATGCATAAAGAATCTAAAATCACAAATTATATATTTTGAAGGAAATCATGATTTTAATATCAAAAACATATTAGATTCTGCAAATATAAAAGTAATACCTAGAGATATGCAGCCAGCAATAGCACATTATAAAGACAAAACACTCTTGCTTGCTCATGGAGATATTTTTATCAATAAAAAATATGAATTTTATATAAATACAATAACTTCAAAAAAAATGATTTTATTTCTTGGTTGTTTAGATTCTGTTAGTAAAGGTAAAATATTTAATATCATAAATAATAAAGTAGTAGCAAAGGAGATAAAATATCCTTATAATGCAGATTCTATAATCAATAATAGAATCTCTATCTATAAAAATTATGTAAAATCATTAAATACAAAGATAGATATAATTATAGAAGGTCATTTTCATATAGGTAAAATTATAAAAGAAAAAGATTTTATATATATAGCTATGCCATCTTTTTATCATGATGCAAAAATCTTTAATATATATAATAAAAAATTTGAAACGTTATAATACTAAAAATATATAGGATTCAATAAAAAAAAGGTAGAATCCAAAATTACACTCGCGCACAAGGTAAAGCTTATGGACGAAATGCAAGAAATATTAGAAGATTTTCTCATAGAAGCGTTTGAGATGATAGAGCAATTAGACCAAGATCTAATTGAACTTGAAAACAATCCAAAAGATTTGGATTTATTAAATAGAATCTTTAGAGTAGCACATACTATAAAAGGCTCTAGCTCATTCTTAAATTTTGATGTTCTAACAACGCTAACACATAATATGGAAGATGTTTTGAATAAAGCAAGACGAGGTGAATTAGTCATCACTTCAAATATTATGGATGTTGTATTAGAATCGATAGATTTAATGAAAAATATATTAGTGCTAATTCGCGATACAGGAAGTGATAAAAATGGAGTTGAAATAGATTCTGTTGTAAAAAAACTTCAAAATATATCAAAAGGCGAAGATAACCAAAAAGAAGAATCTAACACAATAGAATCTAGCACAATAGAAGAAAAAAAAGTAGAAGAAGTAAAAGAAGTTAGCAATGAAACTAATAGCAATGTAGAAGAGAAAAAAGTAGAAAATAAAGAAGAAGACAATCTAGACTACTCTGCATTAAGCGCAGAAGAAATAGATAAAGAAATAGATAGATTATTAAAACAAAGACAAGAAGAAGACAGAGCAAAAAGAGCTGCAAAACTAAAAAATAATGATGAAAATAAAGATACAAGCAAACCTGCACAACAAACATCTAATACGCAACAAGTATCTAACACAAAACAAATAAATCAAAATACAAAAAAAGTAGATAATGCTGTAAGCACAAGTATAGAACAAACTGTAAGAGTTGATGTAAAGAGACTAGATCATTTAATGAATCTAATAGGTGAGCTTGTGCTTGGAAAAAATAGATTAATAAGCATATATGATGAAGTCGAAGAAAGATATGATGGGGAGCAATTCTTAGAAGAGTTAAATCAAGTTGTATCTAGCATAAGTATTGTTACTACTGATGTTCAACTAGCAGTAATGAAAACAAGAATGCTACCTGTAAGCAAAGTATTTAATAAATTTCCAAGAATGGTGCGTGATTTAGCAAGAGATATGGGTAAAAATATAGAGCTTGTTATAAGTGGTGAGGAAACAGAGCTAGATAAATCTATCGTGGAAGAGATAGGAGATCCATTAGTTCATATCATTAGAAATTCATGTGACCATGGAATAGAAAGCATTGAAGAAAGAGTCAAAAAAGGAAAAAGTAAAGTAGGAAAAATAGATCTTAAAGCATATAATGAAGGTAATCATATAGTAGTTGAGATAGCAGATGATGGAAAGGGGTTAAATCCAAATTTTCTTAAACAAAGAGCATTAGAAAAAGGCACGATAAGCGAACGTGAAGCTGATACCATGACAGATAAAGATGCATTTGGCTTGATTTTTAAAGCTGGATTCTCAACCGCACAGGCGGTTACAAGTGTTAGTGGTCGTGGTGTGGGAATGGATGTCGTTAAGACAAATATAGAAAAATTAAATGGAATGATAGATGTAGAATCAGAAATTGATAAAGGAACTACGCTAAAGCTTAGAATCCCGCTTACATTAGCTATTATTCAAGCACTTATAGTAAGTGTGCAAGAAGAATATTATGCAATCCCACTTGGTTCTGTATTAGAAACTGTTAGAATCAATCAAAATGAAATATATATGGTTGAAGGAAGAAGTGTATTAAGGCTAAGAGATGAGATACTTACGCTTGTAAGATTAGTTGATATATTCAATGTTGATACACTTCTTAAAAATTCTGATGAATTATATGTAGTAGTAATTGGACTTGCCGCAAATAAAATCGGAGTTATTGTTGATTATTTAGTCGGACAAGAAGAAGTTGTTATAAAATCTCTTGGTTATTATTTAAAGGGGACAGAAGGTATTGCTGGTGCGACAGTTAGAGGTGATGGAAAAATTACATTAATTGTTGATGTTGCAAGTATGATGCAAATGGCAAAACGTGTAAAAGGCTCTGTAAGCAGTCTTCAAGAAGATGATATAAACAAAGAAAAAACACAACCTAGCGATTATATAGTATTAGCTGTTGATGATAGTCATACTGATAGAACTATCATAAAACAATATCTAAAACCTCTTGGTATAACTATACTAGAAGCTACAAATGGCATTGATGCTTTGGAAATCATTAAAAATGGAGACAAGCATATCGATGCAGTATTAATTGATATAGAAATGCCTAGAATGGATGGCTATTCGCTTGCAACAGAAATTAGAAAATACAATAAATTTAAGCAATTACCACTTATTGCAGTTACAAGCAGGTCTTCAAAAACTGATAGAATGCGTGGTGTAGAATCTGGAATGACTGAATATATTACAAAGCCATATTCAGCAGATTATTTAATAAATGTTGTTAAAAGAAATATAAACTTCAATTTATAAGAAAAAGGCAGCAAAATGAGTGACAAATTAAAAGAAATACTACAAAGACAAGTTAAAAAAGAAGTAGAAAGAGAACCAGAAGATATACTGCAAGTTGTAGGTTTTTTAATTGGCAATGAAGAATTTGCTGTCCCTATTTTAAATGTACAAGAAATAGTAAAACCTATAGAATATACTAGAGTTCCAGGGACTCCTGATTATGTACTTGGAGTATTTAATTTACGAGGAAATGTTTTTCCACTAATAGATTTAAGAATGAAATTTGGGCTACCTGCACTAAAAGTCAATAAAGATACTAGGTATATTGTGATTAGATATAATGATGAAATTGCGGGGTTTATAATTGATAAACTAACAGAAGCTACAAGAATTAATGAAGCAGATATTGATCCTACGCCAGAAACTCTACACGAAGAAGCCAATTTAGTATATGGTGTAGGAAAACAAAAAGACAGATTGATTACTATCTTAAAAGTTGAATATTTACTAAAAAGGGCTTTTTAAAGTTATATGATTTTACATAAATAAAAAGATTATAATCTAATTTTTGGAGGGGTTGCTTAATATAATCTTACTAAAATGTTATATATAGGGTTTTAGTCTACATCGTTGTAAAAATACCACCATATACTTTAAATTGGCTTCTTTGTATATATCAATTAATATAACTTGAAGTATTTTTGTTAATACTTCATTTTGTCTTTCGACAAAGAAATTATAAAAGAAAATCATCAACTATTTGTTAAGATAATATTTAAAATATATTTAATTTTATAAAAATTAAAACATTAGCATATATGCTCTAGCATATCTTCAAAGCTGCATTTAAAGGCATTTAACCCATCATCTAGTAGCTCTTTACTCATAGATTCTAAGTCAAATTTTGCTAAATAAGAATCTATATTATCGATTGGAGTTATTATATTTGCATTACTTTGCATAAAAGCTCGTATCGTATCAAGTGGTGCAGTATTTATACTATTTTTAAATAACAAATTAGATATATAATAATCTTTTGCAATAAAATCATCTTTTACCCCGGTAGAGGCAAATAATGCACGGATATTTGGATTATCAAAATTTTGTATAATATTGTAACAATTAGTAGCATTATAGATTCCAAGCAATGGATTTGAATCTTTTGTCTTATTTTTCATCTCAAGCATCCGATCAAATCTAGATACAAAAATACTAAGCACGACTTTTTTAGAATCTGCCTTAAAATTACCAATAGAATCTAGTGCTTTTTTAGTTTGAGTTTTTGAAAATAATAATGTAGCATTGATATTTATACCGCTTTTATAAAGTTCGCTCATCACTTCAAATCCAGATTCATTTCCAGGGACTTTTATCATCACATTTGGCATATCTATTTCTTTAAAAATTCTTCTTCCCTCATCAATACTCTTGCTTGCATCATCGCATAACATTGGATCAATCTCAATACTTATAAAGCCATCATTATTATCCCTCTCCCAAATTGGGAGCATAACTTTTGCTGCTTTTTTAATATCATAAAATGCAAGATTCTCATAAATCTCTTTTGCGCTTTTACCATTTAATCTATCTTTATCTTTTTTATATGCATTACTTTTTAAAATAGCATTTGCAAAAATACTAGGATTGCTTGTAGCTCCATAAATAATATTATTATCCAAAAGCTCTCTAAAAACAGAATCTATAAAATCCCTCTCTATAAAATCACACCACAAACTAAATCCACTTGCTCTTAAACTCATATTTTTACCTTTTTAAATAAATTTTATAATTTCTCTTAAATCTTTAGTATCTATAATAATATTTGCTTCTTTTTTTAACACTTCTTTTGCACAAAATGCAACTCTCTTACCTGCATATCTAAACATAGATAAATCATTTGCACCATCACCAACTACAATAGTATCTTTGATGCTTACTCCAAGCAATCGCTGCAAAGTTAAAAGCATTTTACCTTTAGAATCCACAAACATCATTTCACCGCCAACTTCACCATTTAAGATTCCATCATTTACGCAAAGAATATTACTAAAATCTGCATCAAGCCCTAAAATCTCTCTAAAATAAGTAGTAGCAAATTTAAATCCACCACTAAAACACACTACTTTATATCCCCTATTTTTAAGCTCTTTTATAATATCTTGTGCGCCATTTACAAGAGGTAAGTTCTCACAAACTTCAACTGCTAAGCTCTCTTTCATGCCATTTAATAACCTTACTCTCTCTTTTAAACTAAAATAAAAATCTCTTTTACCTTCCATCGCATTTTTAGTAATATCTTGCACTTCTTTAAAAACACCATATGCTTTTGCAAGCTCATCAATTGTCTCGCCATCCATCAAAGTAGAATCAAAATCAAAAACTGCTAATTTCATAAAATCCTCACAAAATACTTTCTATCAAAGGTCGAATCTTTGGCGGAATTCCTCTTATTCTAAAAGATTCTCTAATCTTTTTTGAATGCTTATATCTTATATCATTTTTTGCAACATAAATATCAAAAGAATTATTATCAATTACAATTTTTGATGCAGTAATGCAAGAATAATTACTTTTTACAATCTCATCTCGCTGTTTGCTTGATATGACATAACCAAGTTTTTTTGCACAAATATCGATATTGTGTAAATTTATATGATTTTCTTTTTTTGTAAAAAAATATATATTGTCATTTAAGTTATGAATCTTGGTTTGTCCATACAAAATCTCATATTCATTTTTTAATAAATTTAGTGATTTTTTTATGCCATTTTCATATTTTTCCATCAAATGATTTGAAAAATTTTTACGAAAATAATTCCTTAAATACATTTCATCATCATTACTTTTATCAATAAAATATTTAATATTATTTGTATATAAAAATTCTAGAATCTGCCTTTTTGAGGTATTAAAAAATGGACGAATGATATTAAAATCATCTAGCTTTGAGATTGCATCAAAACCAAGCAAAGAATTTAGTGCACAACCTTTTGTAAATTGCATCAAAAACCACTCCAATCTATCATTTAGATGATTTGCAAGGATTAGATTTTTATAGTTATGTGACTTTATGATTTTTTTAAAAAAATCTATTCTAAAAGTTCTTGCATTTGCTTCAAAATTGCTATTAAATTTTGGAGATTTTATATCAAAAATTTTTTTATTGTATTTTTTTGCTAGATTCTTTGCATGGGCTACTTCAAGCTTAGAATCTTCTCTTATTTGATAATCAATAATTGCAATATCAAAATCAATTCCAAGATTTAACAAAACATAAAACAAACAAGTAGAATCTACTTGAGCACTAAAGCCAAGTAGATTTTTAGCAGATTCTAAATAAGAAATACCCTCTAAATCAAAGTTTTCTAATCGCTTTGCCAAGTAAATATCCATCTTTTAGACTATCAACTTTTATCGTATAATAACCTGCCTTAAGTGGTGAATCTGTAAGATTCTCATTTATTAGTATTTCACCATCTATTTCCCTATCCCATTTTATGTCTCTAGCAGAAAATAAAAACTCACTTTCTTTTGAGATTCCATCTATGATTGCGTCAAATTCCTTGCCAACATAATTTTGAAATTGCTTTTTTTGCTGCTCTTTTATGATTTTATTTATAGTGTTTATGCGTTTATTTACAATTTTTGAACTAACTTTATTGTCCATAGTATGTGCTTTTGTGCCTGCTTCACTTGAAAATGCAAATACATTAATCCTATCAAATGTAAAATCACTAACAAAATCACAAAGCTCCAAAAAATCACTCTCACTCTCGCCTGGATGTCCTAAAAGCAAAGTCGTGCGAATGAAGCTGTCTTTTGTGTTTCTCATTTTTTCTAGTAATTTTATATGATCTTTTTTATTTGCTCCTCGCTTCATAATCTTAAGCATAGAATCTGAAATATGCTGAATTGGCATATCAAAATAATTTTGAAAGATTGAAGATTGCGCTATCCTATCTATCAATTCAAATGAAGTGCTAGATGGGTATAGATATAAGATTCTAGCACTTCTAATCCCCTCAATCTTTTCAACTTCACCAATTAGCTCAATTAAAGCATCCTTTTTGCCAAGATCACGCATATAAGAGCTAGAATCTTGTGCAATAAAACTAAAATCTTGATAGCCAATTTTTAATAAATTTTTTATTTCTTTTATACAGGATTCTATACTTCGTGAATAAAGCTTGCCTTTAAATAATGGAATAGCACAAAAACTACATTGTTGATTGCAACCCTCACTAAGCTTGACATAACATTGAATATTAGAGCCTGTTATAATCCTAGTTTCATCATCTATTAAAAAAGTAGAATTGCTTTTTATAATTTTATTTTTTTTGGAGAGGTTATTAATCATTTCATCAATTTTATTATAATCCCCTACACCTGTTATTATATCAATCTCTTTTATTTCACTTTTTAATTCATCTGCATATCTTTGAGATAAACAGCCGCTTACTACCAAAATGCTATCTTTTGACTTTAATCTTGCAACTTCTAGAATCTTATTTATGCTCTCTTGCTTTGCACTTTGGATAAACCCACAAGTATTTACTATAATCACCCCTGCATCAATTGGGGAATCTACTAGTTTATATTCACTAAGCTTACCAAGCATTACCTCGCTATCAACTAGATTCTTATTACACCCAAGAGAAATCAAACAAAGCGTTTTCATAAGCATTATTTTACCAATGCTTTATCTAATACTTCTTCAATCCTACTAACTGGAAAAATCTTTAATTGTTTTAATACCTCATTTGGAATCTCATCTAAATCTCTTTTGTAATTTTTCTCTGGTATTAACACACTTTTCATTCCAGCTTTATAAGCTGCAATTAACTTTTCTTTTAGCCCACCAATAGGCAAAATATCACCTGTTAGAGTAAGCTCGCCTGTCATTGCGATTTTTGAATTTACCTTTTTATCTAAAAACACAGAAGCAATGCTAACAGCCATAGAAATCCCTGCACTTGGTCCATCTTTTGGAGTAGCACCCTCTGGAACATGTATATGAATATTGTATTTATTATAGATTTGCTCTTTTGCTTTGCTTTTCTTATCAATCAAAAATTTATTGACAGATAAAGCGATCTTTGCAGATTCTTTCATAACATCACCAAGATTTCCTGTTAGCTCCAAAGCACCTTTGCCAACAATCTTTATTGCCTCAATCTTTAAGACATCGCCACCTACACTAGTCCAAGCCAAGCCATTTACAACACCTATCTTATCAACACCTTTTGTGCTTTCAATCTCAAATACAATTTTATCTAGGTAGTTTTTAAGATTATGCGTTGTAATACTTACTTTTTTATTACTATCTTCTAGAATCTCTCTTGCACTTTTTCGCATAATCTGTGCTATTTTTTCCCTTAATTTTCGCACACCTGCTTCTCTAGTATATTTTTCAATGATTTCTTTTAATGCATTTGTATTGATACTAAATTCTGTATTTGCAATACCATGTTTTTTTAATTCTTGAGGAATGAGATATTTTTTTGCAATCTCTAATTTTTCTTGCGGTGTATAGCTATAAAGCTCAATAAATTCCATTCTATCTCTAAGTGGAGCTGGAATCTGTGATATATCATTTGCTGTGGCAATAAAAATAATTTGTGATAAATTGATATTAAAATTAGCATAGTAATCCCTAAATGCCACATTTTGTTCTGGATCTAATATCTCTAATAAGACAGAAGTTGGATCTCCTCTATAGCTTTTGCCAACCTTATCAATCTCATCTAAAACAACAACTGGATTCATCTCCTTTGCATCAATCAATCCTTGCACGATTCTACCTGGCATCGCACCCAAATAAGTTCTCCTATGCCCCCTAAGCTCATTTACATCCTCTAATCCACCAAGTGCGATTCTAATAAGAGATCTTTTTAGTGCCTTTGCTATAGAATTTGCAAGTGAAGTCTTACCAACACCTGGAGGTCCATAAAAACAAAGGATAGTCCCTCTATTTTGAATGCTCTCTTTTCCTCTAAGTGCTAATAGCTCTTTTACTGCAAAATATTCACAGATTCTTTGTTTTGGTTTAGCTAAAGAATAATGATCAGAATCTAGTTGCTTGCTAACTGCATTAATAGACATTTTTTTTGTAGAAAATTTACCAAATGGAATTTCTAGCATCCATTCAATATAATTTTGTATCATGCTAGATTCTGAGCTATCTTGGTGCATTCGAGATAATCTATCAATTTGCTTTTTTATTTCTTTATAACCATCAACATCAATGTGTGGCTTGATAGATTCTAGTTTTTTGTAATAGGCTTCTATTTCTTCATTTTTTTGATTATCAATTCCTAGCTCTTTTTGAATCTGCTTTAACTGCTCTTTTAGGTAAAAATCTCTATTGATTTTTTCAACTTTATTATTGACTTTTGTTTTGATTTCTTTTTGGAGTTTTAGTGCTTCTATTTCTTCATCAATATAGCTTATAAGCAAGATCAATCTATCAATAGTATTGCTACTTGCATAGATATTATAAATCTTATTTTTGGAGATTCTAAGTGTAGAGAGTATCGTATCTACCATTCTATTTGGTTCATAAGATTCTATTGTCTTTAATAAATCATTCGGAAAATATGGTAATAATTTTGACATAACATCAATTCGCTCATTTAATAAAGCTAAAGTAGCATTTAGTTTTATTGGATCATGTGGGTCTGGTATGATTAGATTAATAGTTCCCATCAATGGACCTTCACTATCAATGCTAAGTATTTTTGCTCTTGAGACGCCTTGAAATAAAAACTTTATCTTTCCATTTGGAAGAGATACTTTTCGCATAATATTACCTACTACGCCGACATCGTAAAAATCATTTTGTTCATCACTTTCAATATCGATATCTTTTGAAGTAGTAATAAAAATGACATTATTTTCTTCTTGTGCCTTTGATAGGGCATTTATACTTGCTTCATCATTTATAAATATTGGAGTAATTGTAGATGGATATATAAAAGTGCTTTCATCAATCAATATTGGCAAATTTATTGGGAATGTTATATTATTCAAGTTAATATCCTTTTGTTTTAATTACCAGCTAAATATCTTGACATACCAAGGAATATGGGAAGGAGTGAATTCTATATCTTGCACGCCTAATTCATTATTATATTCTTCATATTTTTCTTGTGCTTCTTCTTTGTCTTTTATATTATAGATTCTAATTATTTCATTATTCATTTCTAATTTTGAGAGTTTAAAACTTGTTAGTATGTGATTAATATATGGCATATATTTATTATTTTGATTAAGAATTATAAAATGATTAATATCGCTAATATTATCATCTATAAAACCTTGATCTTTACTATAATTACTAAATGCATAAAAATTAGTCTCTATTCCAAGTAATGCGATATAATCAACATTATTTACACTACTAAAGCGAGTTTTATACTCATTTACAAAAAAGCTAGCAAGTAAATGTTCTTTATCATCAATATGAGCTTTTATGAGCATGAGCAATGCCTCACCAAGCAAAGGTGAAGCCGAATGCTCACTTGATAATGAATTATAATAGCTATCAGCTAATTCTAGATTTCCTTCGCTTATTGCAATAATCAATCTTTCATACCAAAATGACGCTGGTTTATTAAACTCTTCATTTACATGTTTGCTGCATGCAGAAAAAAATACTATAAATATAATACTAAATAAAATAGATTTCATAAATCTCCACTAATTTGTATTTGCAACCATATCAAAGAAATCTTTAAATACCTTATTTGCTTCTTTTGGACCTGGGCTTGCCTCTGGGTGATGCTGCATGGATATAATCGGAAAATCTTTATATCTTAATCCTTCTATCGTGCCATCAAATAGATTTTTATGTGTGATTATTGCTATTTTTTCTATAGATTCTGGTAATGAATAAATATGATTTTGTGATGTTATTTCTATTTGTTTTGTTTGCATATTTTTTACAGGGTGATTTGCTCCGTGATGCCCAAATGGTAATTTATATGTTTCATATCCAGAAGCAATCCCAAGAAGCTGATGACCTAGACAAATTCCTAGCATTGGAATCTTTACTTTTATTAACTTTGATATTTCTTTTATTGCTTTTTTTAATATTTTTGGATCTCCAGGACCATTTGATAAAAATACTCCGCCAATTTCTTTATTTTTGAATCTTTCAATAAGAATATCTGCATCAAAATCATATCCTATCACTTCGCACTCTAGCCCTACACTGCTAAGCTCATTTAAGATGTTTTGCTTTATGCCAAAATCTATCGCAACGATTTTCTTTTTAAACCTTGGTTTTCCATAGGCAAAATTACTAAACTCAAATATGCTTTTATTGTGGATTTTTGATTTCTTTGAACTAATATTTGCAATATAATCGATTTCACTAATTTTTGGAGATTTTTCTAAAATATTTTTTAGCTCCTCTATGTCAAAAATTTCATTAGAAATAATTGCATTTAGTGCACCAAATTCACGCACAATTTTTGTCAAAAGTCTTGTATTTATATTTGAGATTCCAATGATATTGTGTTTTTTAAGATAATTTCCTAAAGATTCTTTTGCTCTAAAATTTGAGTAAAAATCATTGTAATTTCTTATAATTATTCCATTTACATGAGGCGTATTTGACAAAGATTCTATATCATCATCATTTACACCAACAATACCTATTTCTGGCATACAAAATATTACAAATTGCCCTGCATAGCTTGGATCTGTTAGAATCTCTTGATAACCAGTAAGCGAAGTATTAAATATTATTTCACCCACTTTAGTCCCATTTGCACCAAAGCTAAGTGTCTCAAAAGTCATGCCATTTTCTAAATATAAAATTGCTTTATTCATCATTTATAATCCTAAAAGCACTTTATGTATCACAAAAATCCCTGTTTTTTTAGTTCTTCTTCATACATTTTCTCAAATACCAAATCATATTCCTCTGTACCAACTAAAAGCTTCTTTTTGTAATTTTTAATTCTCTCTATAACATTTTCTTCTATATCTCTATATGATTTAGCATAAGTATTTATTGATTTAAATATAAGATTTTTAATCATCATCTCAGATACGCTAAAATTAATAACGCTTGTATCAATGAGTTCATCCATTATCTTATGTGATAAATTGCTATACCTATCATCCCAAGATAAGATAAAAGATTCATCATCAGCAAATTTTTTCTTAACCATAGAGAAAAATCTCCTATCATCTACACCATTACTCTCTATCATATCTATATTTTCATCAACAAAATGCTTAGCTTTTTCTTCGATAGCTAATTCTTTATTGATATTATCTTCTAAATATTTACTTGCTATTTTAATAATATCTTTGTCATTTGTTAGAATCTCAACATAATTAGCATTTACTAAATCTCTTGCAATTTTATCAGCAATATACCGTATGTGTGATACTTTTAACCTCATAATCAAATGCTCTCTTAATCAAATATTTGTTGTGAAATTGTAGCAATACTTTTATAAAACTTCAGCCTTGCTTGAAATAATTTTCTAAAAATACTTTACTTGCATTTCCATCAAATTTTCTTATATTAAGATCATTTAGTGTTAGCTCTATAGCATTTACAACCCACAAAGCTTCATTGATTGGAATAATTCCCATATGATTTATTCTAAAAATACTATCTTTTAACTTATCCTGCCCACCTGCAATATTTACATAATATTTCTCTTTTAATATTTTTCTAATCTTTAGAGAATCTTCATTATAAATCGTAGTCATCGCTAAAGCTGGATTTTTTGGATATATTTTTAGATTTAGAGATTTTAGAGATTCTCGTGTTGCAATAGCTCTTTGTTTTGTCTCTTTATAAATATCTTTTATATTTGCTATCTCAAAATATTTTGCAAGTCCTATTATGATTGTCGTAGGTGATGTCCAAGCAGTCGTATTTTTTCTCTGATTTTTTAACTCAGTTTTTAGATTGAAATAAAATCCAATATCATTTTTATCAATCAAATCAAGTGCTAAACCTGATAATCCAATAATAGCCATACCAGGAGGAAGCATAAAAGCCTTTTGAGAACCACCTATTAAAACATCTATATTTGTAGTATCAATTTCTTCTACGCCAAGGGCGGTTATAGCATCAACTATAATTACTATATCTTTATTAATCTCTTTTGCCACTTTTGCTATAGATTCTACATTATGACGCAAACCACCAGCACTCTCACACATTTGAATACAAATAGAATCTATTTCATTATCTTGTTTTAGAATATTAGCAATTTCATCACTATTTGGAGCAGTATCCCAATCATTTAGAATCTCTACAAATGGCATATTATAAACTTTAGCGATCTTTACAAATCTCTCACCAAACTTACCACTATTAATACATAATGGTTTTTTGCAAAAAGTCCTAATGCTTGCTTCCATAGCACCACTACCACTTGAAGCAAGCATTAATACATCTTGCATATTCATTAATTCTATTAATTTTATTCTACAAAATTCAAAATAACTCTCAAACTCTTTTGTTCTATGATGAAGTGTAGGAATAGCCATAGCTTGACGAATAGATTCTGGTATTGGTGTCGGTCCTGGTGTAAATAATAACATCGTATTTCCTATTTATAAATATTGATTGCAGTAAATTAGGGATTCTAACACAAAAATTAATTATTAAAATAAAAAATAAATCTAAATTGAAAGAAAATACAAAATTAGATTTACCCAAATAGTCTGGGCAAATCTAGTTAGATTAAAACATATACATATATCTAAGAGAAACTACGGACAATCCACTTCCAATCGCAACTTCTACTCTATGAGTATTAGCAATATTTAAAGAGCCGCCAATATGTCCATCAAGATATATAGAATTAAGTGGATACCAACCATCTTTATTTAGAGCATTTATATAAACAAGTCCAAGACCAGCAAATGCACCCCAATTATATATGCTATTTGGAGTAAATTCTATAGTCCAATCTGCACCAGCACCAATTGCCATAAGATTATAATCAGTATTATAAAAACCACCGCCATATCGTCCAAAGCTGATATTTCCAATACCCCTTACACCATGTCTAAAACCTGCAAATTGCCAAGATTCTTTAAAATAATGCTGATATCCACCAATAACACCTACACTAAAATCAGTAGTGCCACCAAAACCAACTTCAGCACCTAAAAAACCTTGTCCTTGTCCATACATTTTATCAACACCAAAAGAGCTAGAAACAAGCCCAAATACAAATAAAATGCTAAATAGTATTTTTTTCATAAATTTACTCCGTAATTTTTTTTAAAAAAAATATTATAACAAATATTAATAATATTATCTTTACAAGGATCTTCCATCTATTTGACTAGAATCTTATAAACTAATTTACACCCAAAGGAATAAAAAACATTACAGACTCAATTAATCCTTGTGAATAATGTCTAAAATAGATTCTATAATTTTTATAAAGGCTAAGAATATACTGCGGAATAGTATAAAAATCACTTATACCATGATAAACAGAGATGGCAAGGATGGGATGATAATGTTTTATTATTTGTTGCATTCCAAATAAAGCATGCAATTCTTCACCTTCAATATCTATTTTAATAAATATTGATGAATAATTTAGCATTGCAGTATTTTTAGAATCTAATGATTGCTCGCCCCCCCCCTATCTGTATTGTTATATTGATATACATTAGAATCTAAAGATAAAAAAGAATCTAGAGCAACTATATCAATCTTTTCTCCATTTTTATTTTGTGTAATTTTATTGCTTGACCCGCTATCTTGAGAAATATAAATAGTTTTTCTTTCTTCTCCTACACCATATTTATGGAGAAATACATGTGGATATTTTTTTAAATTTTCATGTAATTGTGAAAAATTCTTACTTTCTGGTTCAAAACAATGAATACTTGAATAACATAGATTTCTTTTTATAAATTCTAAACTTGTTTCTCCATGATATGCTCCAATATCTACAAAAATCGAAATATCTTGATAAGAAATAAAATTCTCAAAATATTGCATATCAGGTGTATATTCAAAATTTTCTAAAAACTTCAAATCACTTGAGTATCTAAAATTACAACATTTCTCAAATGCAATTTTAGAATCTTCATCATAAAGGAGATTAAAAATATCTTGATATTTTTCATTATTTTCTTGTATATCATGTTTTGCGTCACATATAGTAAGAGGGTTGCCTTCTATATCTTTATTTACAAATTCCACTTGTTTTATAGGAAGATTACTATATTTTGCAAAGCTAAAATAGTCCAAATTTATTAATCCAAGCTTTAATAATCTTTTTTTGATATTTATTGCTTGTGAAAGCACTACACAAGAGACTATAAGAGAATCTTTAGGCAAATCATTTAATCGTAATATTGGGATTCCATTAAAATACTTCTCTTGTGTAATATCATTAATATACCCATCTATATCATTATTGAGTGCCTTAGCGATACTTAAAGCATAATCATTTGTTCCAAATAGAAATCTTTTTGTGCCTTTATGTAAGAAATCTTTACAAAATTGTTTTGCTCTATAATCAATAGTTTCCTTGTAGATTTTCATAATATTCCTCAATTATCTTGCAATTTCTGTTGCACGAATCTCTCTTATCACATTGACTTTAACTTCACCAGGGTATTGAAGATTCATCTCTATTTCTTTTGCAATATCTCTTGCCATTATGATAGTTTCTTTATCATCTACTTGATCAGATCTTACAATAACTCTAATCTCCCTACCTGCATTAATCACATAAGCTTGTTTTACACCAAGCTTACTTAGGGCAATTTTCTCTAGATTCTGTACTCTTTTTAAGAAATTTTCCAATACTTCTTTTCTAGCTCCTGGTCTTGCTCCAGATATAGCATCAGCAGCACAAACTGCAGCAGCTTCTATACTCTTTGCTTCCTCATTTCCATGATGAGCAAGTATCGCGTTTAAAACAACAGGATGTTCTTTGCATTTCCTTGCTAAATCATATCCAATACTAACATGATTACCGCCTAGTTCGTGAGTGAGTGCTTTGCCTATATCATGAAGCAATCCTGCTCTTTTTGCTAGTAATTCATCTCCATCTAATTCACCTGCAATAAGTCCTGATAGATGTGCAACTTCTATTGAATGAGATAATGCATTTTGTCCAAAACTTGCACGATATTTCATTTTTCCAATCATCTTTTTTAGTTCTGTATGCATGTATCCAAGCCCCAAATCAAGGATGACATTTTCTCCATCATTTAAGATAGTTTGCTCCATATCATTTTCGCATTTTTTATATATCTCTTCTATTCTAGCAGGGTGAATCCTACCATCTTCTATTAAAAGATTGATAGTATTTAGTGCTATTGCACGGCGATATAGATTAAAACTGCTTAAAATTATAGTATTTGGTGTATCATCTATTAGCACATCAACACCTGTTATCATCTCTAAAGATTTGATATTACGACCATCTTTTCCAATAATACGACCTTTCATATCATCGTCTGCTAAATGGACTACATTTATTAGCTTTTCAGCACTATATTCACCAGCATATCTAGATGCAGCTAGAGCGATGATATAATTTGCCTTTCGTCTTGCATCCTCTTTTGTTTCTTGCTCATATCTTCTAATAAGATTTGCTTTTTCTATTTTTAGACTATCTTCTAAATGCACTAATAGCATACTTTTTGCTTCATCAATAGATAGGGAAGTATAATTGCTTAGAATCTCAATTAAATCATTTTGCTTTTCTTGATATTTGAGTTTTAAATCATCGATTGCTTGCTGTGATAACAATAATGAATTTCTATCTATTTCAAATATTCTTCTTTCTTCATCTAAGCTTTTAGATTTTTGAGATAGAGCAAATTCTTTTTTATCAACTTCTAAAGATTTTTCTTCAAATTCTTTTAGAGCTTTATGCATCTCATCTTCATATTTTTTTCTTAATTCAATCTCTTCTTCTTTTAGTTTAATTCTTTGATTTTGAAATTTTATTTCAGCTTCTTTTTCTATTGCAATTGCTTTTATTTTTGCTTGCTTTAAAGCTATTTGCTGGTTTGAGATGAATACTTTTCTTGTTATTAAATATACAAATACGCCTGATAAAATTCCACCTACAATAAAACCAATTATTGCCCAAAAAGTCATAATTACCTTTTCTTGTTCCAGTAGATATTATAGTATCGCCAACAATATCGTAACTATCGCCTATTTTTAGGATAGCAAAGTTTAAGATTCTACAAACAAAAATATTATATGGCTTTTTTTTAAGTGTATTATAGAATCTATCATACATTCCTTTGCCAAAACCAATTCTTTTAAAATCAACATCAACACCTAAAATAGGCACTACTGCTAAATCTATTTTATTAAAATTAAAAAATTTTGAATTTTTTGTTTCAAATATATTGTATTTATTTTTTCTTAATGGCAACCTAAAAGGCACAATTTTAAAACTCTCTCCTGTTATAAATGGTAAAAAAATTCTAATACCATTAGTCTTGCGAAGTGTATTAATAAGTGGAAAGATATTTACTTCACTATTCATTGGGGTATAAAGAAGGATATTTTTTGCTTTTTTTTGAAATATTATTTTTTCTATTTGTTTTGTTACTTTTTTGTCATTAAAGATTTCTTTATTTTTTGAGAGTGAAAATAAGTCTTTTTTTGCAAATTTTCTAAATTCTTTTTTTAGATTCTCTTTATTGTTTTCTAGATTCATACCCAAAAGCTCTTTTTTAGTTTTCAATTCTTGTTTTGTTATAATAGCAATCTTTTTAAATTTATTATATTAGGATTTTTTTTGAAAAAGATAATTGCAATTTTGCTAATGATAAATACATTTTTATTCGCTATTGATATAAATAATAAAGTTTTAATTTCGATACCAAAACAAGATTCTACGAGATTGAAGATTCCAGCTCTTGATTTGAAAGTTGGAGAAAGTGGAATTATCACTAGAGAAATCAATAAAAATATATTTATTTTAGGAATTGCAATTGTAGATGAAATAAATGATGGAATAGCAAGCATTAGCACAAGGGAGTTTAAAAATATAAAAGATAAATACATGCCAACTCCACTTGGAAATCCTAGTGAAGGCGATAAGATCACTTTTAGAATCTTATACGATAAAGCATTATTGCTTGCACCAAACCAAACATCATATCAAGAAATCACAAATAATAATAAAAATATAGATTTTTTGCATCCTGATATTTTTATCTCATATCTATCAAGTAATAATATAAATGAACCAAAAAAAGATGATTTTCTTGGATTCTGTAATAAATTTGATATAGGATTAATTTTTATTACAAAAGAAAATAGCATAGAAGTATTCGATTGTCAAAGTTTTAAAGTGATTGCAAAAGATTCTATTATATTAAAAGATACAAGTACACAAAAGCCATTTTTTACAAGGATTAGTGATGATGGCTTAGGTAAATTACTTAATTTAAAAAAAGTAAGAGAATATTTTGATTACTATGGAAATATGCAATCCAATTAATTAAGGGGACGTGATGGGGACTTACAAAAAATTAAGTGATTTTGTTGGTAAAGAAAATTATTATGATGATGAAGCCCACCTGCAAGCTTATTGTTATGATGCAACAAGAGAAAGATTTAAACCAAATTGCGTTGTATTTCCAAGAAATGAAGATGATATATGCAAAATAATGAAATATTGCAATGAAAATCTAATACCTGTCATTCCTCGTGGTGCAGGAAGTGGATTTAGTGGTGGTGCATTACCTTGTAATGGTGGGGTAATACTAGCAATGGAAAGATATTTTAATAATATTTTAGAGATTGATAAAAAAAATATGATAGTTAGAGTGCAACCAGGAGTTGTAAATAAACATCTTCAAAATGCCGTAGAAAAAGAAGGGCTATTTTATCCACCAGACCCAGCAAGCCAAGAATATAGCACAATTGGAGGAAATGTATCTGAAAATGCAGGTGGAATGAGAGCTGCAAAATATGGAATTACAAAAGATTATGTGATGGCACTTCGTGCTGTATTGCCAAATGGTGAGATAATCAATGCGGGTAAAAAAACTATCAAAGATGTCGCAGGATACAATATAGCTGGAATTTTAATTGCAAGTGAAGGGACTTTGGCAGTGATTACAGAAATAACTCTAAAGCTTATTGCAAAGCCAAAATTAAAAAAATCTGCGATGGGAATCTTTGAAAATATAAATGACGCTATGAATGCAGTTTATAAAACTATGGCTAGCGGAATCACTCCTGTTGCAATGGAATTTTTGGACAATCTAAGTATTCGCGCAGTTGAGAATAAATTTAAAAAAGGATTACCACTTGATGCTGGTGCGATTTTGATAACTGAAGTAGATGGGAATCTAGATGAAGAAATAAAATATCAGCTCTCAAAAATAGAAGAAAAGTTTAAAGAAAATGGTTGCAATGATTTTAAGATCGCAAAAGATGAAAATGAGGCAGCAAATCTTTGGTTTGCAAGAAGAAATGTAAGCCAAAGCATTAATATATATGGGAAAAAGAAACTAAATGAAGATATAACCGTGCCGCGAGCAAATCTTCCAGAACTGCTATCTAATATTGATGAGATTGGTAAAAAATATGGATTTAATATTCCTTGTTTTGGACATACAGGTGATGGAAATGTGCATACAAATGTAATGATAGAAGATTTAAAAGATATAGAAAAAGGATATGAAGCAATTACAGAGATTTTTAAGATCACAGTTAAACTAGAAGGCACGCTAAGTGGCGAACATGGAATTGGCCTCTCAAAAGCACCATTCATGAAACTTGCATTTAGTGAAGCCGAAATGGAGCTATTTAGGAATCTAAAAAAAGCATTTGACCCAAACAATATACTAAATCCAGGCAAAATGGGACTATAGAAATATTAAATATTTAGTAAGTCGAAATAAATATATTCTAATAATCATCATAGAATCTAAATAGATTTAGATTCTATGATGATTATTGTGTCATAGCTAAAAAATATTAAAGTTAAATTGCATGACAAAGAAAAATAAACCATATAAATATTAGTTAATATGGGTTTTATTGCACTCAAAAAAATATTTAGGGAGTGCAATAAAAGATTATCTAATTTCTAAAAGAACAGGTGTTGTAATATCTCTTGATACAGCATTTACATCTCTTTGTGCTGCACTTCTACTTGCATATGGTCCAATTAAATATCTAGTAATAACTTTTGAATTTATCATTATTTCTTGAACACGATAGCTATATTTATTCACACTATCTAAAAATTGCTTATTTGGTGTCTTACTAAATGCACCAACTTGAAGATAGATTCCATTTTCAGCTATATCACCATTGTTTCCTCTAGGCATAGAAGTAGCTGATGGTTGAGAAACCTGTGTTCTTGGTTGTGATGTAATGCGAGTAGAGCCAGTTTGTGGCGTTCTAGTTGGCATTTGTATTTTTTCTACCTCATTACTAGATGGCAAAGGTGCTGATGGTATAGATGTGCTAGGTTGTTCTGGTGCATTTTGTTGTCTTGATCTGATTTCTTTTACAATTTGCTCAAATTGAACACTATCATCATTTACTGGAATGCTATTAAATTCATTATTAGTTGGAATATTTGTGTCTAAACCTGTGCTATTTACATCAACTATAACTTCTTCTGTATTACTTGATGATAGATTGAGTGCAATTACTGCAATAGCAATTATCAATACAACAATAGCAATAATTAATAAAATAAGCTTTTTTGTGTTTTTAGATCTTACATCTTCTCCACCTATCAAAATATCATTCAATTCTCTTTTATCATCCATATTTTAACCTCTCTTTAGATTTTTATTACATATGCTTAAGCCAACTAGTTCCACGCTCTTTTGCATAAACACTATATGGCAAAACCAAAATATTAAAACTAGGAGGAACTTCACTCGTGGGGAAAATCCTCCATTGCTTAGGGAAAATAGCTGACAATTTAAAATCTAATGTCTTAGCTATCAACCTAGCTTCACTTAAATCTGTATGTCCTTTATGAATATAAACATGCAAATGACCTTTAGTTTTCGACCTATATGCTGTAAAATTAAGGTATCCTTCATCTCTAAGCAATAATTGTGCCTTATGATAAAATAATTTATCATCTGTGCCATTGAAATCAATAACGATATTTTCAACCTTATTATGTGCATTAATAAGGTTATGTGCTACAATGATTTCATTTTTTAAATGCTTATTAATAATATTTAGACCAAGCAATGAATTAACTCTTTTAAATTTATCAAAAAAGATTCTGCCATTATAGTTAATTTGAACTTTAGAATCATCAATCTTTTGATAATAATGAGATGTATCCATTTTAATCAATTTTAATTCAATTTCTGTCATTTAAAAAATAGCCTTGGGATAAATTCTAAAATCTTGACTAAATTCTTTTATTTCCTGCCTTGTTTTCTCTTGTAAATTAATATCGCTAATATTATCTAATATGTCACAAATTTTATTTGCAATATATTCAAATTCTTTTTCTTTCATACCTCTACTTGTAAGTGCTGGCGAACCAATCCTTAAACCACTTGTAATAAATGGACTTCTAGTATCACCTGGAACCATATTTTTATTTACTGTGATTCCTGCATTTTCAAGTGCTGCATCTGCATCTTTGCCACTAAATGGTTTATTTATAAGATTCATTAAAACCAAGTGATTATCTGTTCCACCACTAACTATATCATAACCTCTTTTTACAAATATTTCACCTAGAATCTTAGCATTTGCTTTGACTTGCTTTGCATGTGCTTTCCATTCTGGTTTTAGATTTTCACCAAAACCAACAGCCTTAGCAGCAATAACATTCATCAAAGGACCACCTTGTATTCCTGGAAACACAGCTTTGTTAATCTTATTGATTATTTCTTCATCATTGCTAAGTATCACACCACCTCTTGGACCACGAAGTGTCTTGTGTGTAGTAGTGCTTACAATATGACAATGAGGGAATGGATTTGGATATTGCTCTCCTGCTACAAGTCCAGCAATATGTGCTATATCTCCAAACAAAATCGCTCCTACACTATCTGCGATTTCTCTAAATCTTTTAAAATCTAGTTCTCTTGTATATGCAGAAAATCCACAAACAATAATATTTGGCTTTATTAATTCTGCATATTCTTGCACTTTATCATAATTTATTCTACCATCAAGCTCAACACCATAAAAAAAGCTTTGATACATTTTTCCTGTTATACTGACTTTTGCTCCATGTGTTAAATGCCCTCCATGGTTTAAATGCATACCTAGAATCTTATCATAAGGCTTTAGCAATGCACTATATACAGCACCATTTGCTTGAGAGCCTGAATGTGGCTGGACATTTGCAAATTCACAATTAAATAGCTTTTTTACTCTATCAATGGCAATTTGTTCAATCTCATCTACAAACTCACAACCACCATAATATCGCTTCTTTGGATAACCTTCTGCATATTTATTTGTTAATATGCTACCTAATGCTTCAATGACACTTGGAAAAGTAAAATTTTCACTAGCAATCATCTCTAAACAATCACTCTGCCTATTCCATTCTTTTTGTATTAAATCAAAAATTACTTTATCTGTTTCTTCCAAGTAGTTCATTCACTATCCTTTTTAATGATATCAAATTCATATTTGAGAGGCTTCATTGCTGGAAATAAAATCACATTTTTAATAATTTTATTGTTTGTTAAAAGCATTACAAGCCTATCAATACCTATTCCCTGTCCTGCTACAGGTGGCATTCCATAACCTAAAGCCCATACATAGTCTTCGTCCATATATTGGGCTTCTTCATCACCTTTTTCTTTTTCTAAAACTTGAGCTTTAAATCTTTCTAGCTGATCTAGCGGATCATTTAACTCACTAAATCCATTTGACATCTCTTTTCCACCGATAAATAATTCAAATCTATCTGCAATAGCAGAATCTTCATCATTTTTTCTTGCTAATGGACTTATTTCGATTGGAAATTCTGTAATAAATGTAGGTTGTATCAATTTAGATTCTACAAAATTATCAAATGCTTCTGCTAAAAGCTTTCCATAATTTAATCCGGATTCTATCTTGATACCAAAATCAATCAAATATTTTTCTAATTTTTCTTTATTATTTACTACATCAAGCGGAATCCCACCAATCTTGCTTAGAGAATCTTTATAGCTAATTTGTGAAAAATTAGTAAAATCAATTTTATCTTCGCCCCATTCAATGATATTTGGGAGATTTAACTTATCTAATAAATATTTAAATAACTCTATTGTAAGTTTTATCAAATCATTGTAAGTTTTATATGCCCAATAAAATTCAATCATCGTAAATTCTGGATTATGAGAATGATCAATACCCTCATTTCTAAAGCTTCGATTTATCTCAAATACACTCTCAAAACCACCTACAATAAGCCTCTTTAGATACAATTCTGGAGCAATACGCAAGTATCTCTCCACATTAAGTGCATTATGATGTGTGACAAATGGTTTTGCATTTGCGCCACCTGGAATTGGATGTAACATCGGAGTTTCAACCTCCAAAAAACCTTTATCTTCAAAAAACTTTCTAAGCAAAGAGATGATTTTACTTCGGATCTTAAATGTCTCTTTTACATCAGCATTCATTATCAAATCAAGATATCTTTGTCTATATCGTAATTCAATATCAGTAAGCCCATGAAACTTTTCAGGTAATGGAATAATAGACTTTGTCAGAATCTTAAAAGAAGTCGCATGTATTGAGATTTGATTTGTTTTTGTTTTAAATGGATATCCGCTAATATTTACTATGTCTCCTACTTCAAGAAGTTTTTTAAACTCTTCAAAATCAGAATCTAAATCATTTTTAGAAATATAAGCTTGCAAAATCCCACTTTCATCTTCAATATCAATAAAAGCAGCTTTTCCCATAAGGCGCACTAATTTTACTCTACCACTTACAAATTCTTTGATATTTGATATATTTGCATCTTCTTTTGCACTATTAGAATCTTTAGCATCTTTATATTTATTTAAAAAATCTACATTAGAAATAGTTTTGATTGCATCATTTGAATAAGGATTCTTGCCAGAATCTCGCATAATATTAGCTTTTTCTATTCTTTGTTGTATATAAATATTTGAAAACAAAACTACTCCTTAAATCACTGCATATTCTTGACTTCATCTAATACTTGATTGCCAAATTCTATTGCATCATCTTTTGTTTCGCTTACAAAATCAGTCTTGACTATAACATCACCAACTTTTATCATTATTGGATAGCAATAACTAGTATCTTGCAACTTTTCTGTAAAGTTTGATAAAAAATTTATTTTTGAAAATGTAAAAAGTATTATTGAAGTGATTAAAAAAATCTTAAGCCCTGCGACAATAACGCCTAAGATTCTATCTAATTTTCCAAGTTTTATAAACTTAACAAATCTAACGACTATTTCAGCCAAAACAATGGATAGAATCCAAATAGCTCCTAAAATAATCATAAAGCCAATAAGATCTAATATTGTTTGACTTTTTAATTTTAAAAATGAATTTATCCATTCACCAAAACCTATATTAAACCTAGATGCGACAATGACACCACCTACTATACCGATAACAGAAAGTGCTTCACGAATAAAACCTGTAAATAATCCCTTGAATGCAAGGATTATTATTATAGCTATAATAATGATATCAAAATAGTTTGCAAACTCCATATAAAAGGCATTCCTTCATTTTAGGTTTAGAATTTTAGCTTTTGTTTAGTAAAAAGTATTTGCATATTTTAACTTAAAGGAACTTAATTCAACGGAAAATAATTCAATTATATGTATTAAAAACTATCAAAAATTATATAAACTTTATATTTTTATTTGACTAAGTATATAGTGTATTAGATTCTAGGCTCGTTAAATTGTCTATTAAAAATTAAGTTATAATTTGCAATAATTTGGCAATTTTAGCACAAGTTTTATTTTATTTATGTGACAAAAATTATGTTTAATATAAGAAAATTTTTTACTAGAGATAATAAACCAAAAATAAATATTTTTAATGCAGAAAACAAAATAAGATATATAATTAAAAATTGGCTATTTATACCATTTATTCTTGCTTTTATTTTTAGCTTACCACTATATGCAAATTTTTATACATATCTAAATGAAGAATATTTTCCATATATTAATGCTATTCTTGTTTTAATATCGCTTTTTACTTATCTTAATATAAATAAAAGATTTGCTTTTAGTTTTGGTTTTTTTATTGGGCTATTTTGGTTTTATTGGATTGGACTTAGTTTTAGATATACAAATTCGGCATATTTAGTATATGTGATTCCTATAATAGTTGGGATTATATATGCGATATTAATTTGGCTTGCATTATTTTTCAATAATATTATATTTAGGGCAATCACACTAAGCCTGATTGGATATGTAACTATATTTGGTTTTGATTGGTTTATACCTGATGCAATGCTATCTTTTAGTATTTTTAAAGTAGATAAAATATCTTTTATCATTATCGTTGCAACACTATCAATAATAAGCATCAAACAAATAAAACTATTACGTTTTCTAGCCATATTTCTACTATTTTTTGCAATTGATTTTGATATTAAAAAAATTAGGATTCCAAATGAAAAAATCCTCCTAACTCAAACAAACATACAGCAAAAAGAAAAATGGGCAGGGAATAATTTAGATAAGATTGTTCAATACAATATTAGTCTAATTGAAAATGCAATAAATGATGGATATAGCATTGTTGTTTTGCCAGAGACCGCATTTCCTATAATATTAAATACAAGTATCTATGAAAATATTGTAGATGAATTAAAAGAATTAAGTACAAAAATAACAATCATTGTAGGCGCACAAAGATATGACGGATTTGGTGTATATAATACAACATATGTATTTAACAATAAACATTACCAATTTGCTGATAAAATATTTTTAGCTCCATTTGGTGAATACATGCCAATACCAGGATTTATAGCAGATTTCTTTTCAAAAATATTCAATATTCGTTATTCTACTTTTGATACACAAGATAAAGAACCAATAAATATATTTGCAGGAAATCTAATATTTAGAAATGCTATTTGTTATGAAGCAACAACAAAAAAAGCATACAAGGATAATCCAAAATATATGATGTTAATAAGCAACAATATATGGTTTAAACCAAGCAATGAGCCTATTCTTCAAATGATGTTAATAAAATATTATTCAAGATTACACAAAACTATCGTATTTCATTCTGCAAATGGTTCAAAAAGTGGGATTATTACCCCAAATATGAATCTTGATTTTAGAGTAAATGGCATTTAGCTTATTTACTAAACAAAAATATCAAGTCCAATATGTCTTAAGAGTATAATAAATATCAATGCAGTGATACCAGCAAAGAATCCTGCCAATGCATCATCACCAACAACACCCAATCCACCTTTTGTATATTTATCTACCTTGCCTATAATAGAAGGTTTCCATATATCATATAATCTAAAAAATATAAATGAAAATATAATTGAAGCAATACTAAATCCAGCAATACTCATAGCAATCCAGATTCCAATTAGCTCATCAATAACAATATATTTTGCATCGTGGATTCCAGTATTTTTTTCATAAATATCAATTTCTTTAATCGCAACAATACTGCATAAAGCTGATAGAGCAAATAAAGTAGATGGAGAAAAGTATAATATCGGAATCCCAACAATAAGCCCAAATAAACTGCCCCATGTGCCAGGAGCTTTTTTGATATGCCCTATATTAAAAAGTGTTAAAAATAATTCTCTTTTATTCAAAAAGATACCTTTATTGTGCTTGACTTTGTTTTACGCTTTTTCTTTGTTTTACTATTCCATATCTTTTGCGTTTTTCCCATAGACTTTTGCGACTAATTCCTAACTCTTTTGCAAGCTCAATATCAGAATACAATCCTTCGTATTTTGCAATCATCATCTTTTCATAATCTTTTACAGGCATTATTTCACCACCTACATCTACACAATTTGTAGTTGTAGAAATATCTGCGATATTACTAAATAGAATCTCTTCTTGAGAGATAAATGAAAACAATACATTTTGTTTATGGAGTTTTGATATTAGCTCATTTCTTTCGCTTTTTTTAATCTGTTCTAACCCTGTTAAATATATAATTTCATTCATATCATTATTTGCATTTAAAATGCTTTTCCAATCAACTTCTTTTAGAGATAAAAAATTAAAATGTATATTTTTCAACCTTGCGTATCTCATAGCGTATATATCTGCACTTCTTTGCGAACTACTTCTTATAATAAATGGCAAGTTATAAGTAAATGGAAATGGTATATTTAATATTCCCTCAATAAATTCAAAATAATTTTTATAAAAAATAACTTCCTTTTGAAGTCTATCAAAATGCCTGTAATGCTCTATTTTTCTAATTAGTTCATCTACAATTATAGGCTTTATAATATAATCATGCATTCCAGCTTTAAACATTTTAGTCACAGTATCATCATTTATATATTTAATCATTACTATAATAATGCTTTTTTGAAATCTCTTAATTACATTGGTGCAGCTACCCTGACAAAAATCATAGGATAATAAAATAATATCAAATACATCATTCTTATCTAATTTTAACTGCAAATCTTTAGAAATAACACATTCATAACCTCTATCTTCCAGCTTATTGCCAATACTTTGTGCTAGGTAAGTATCATTTTCTATAATAAGTATTTTCATAAATAACAGACCTCCAAAAAATTTATATTATAAAAAGAGTTTTAAAGATACGCTAGAGCTTACACAAACTCCCTCACTTCTACCTACAAAACCCAATTTCTCCATTGTAGTTGCTTTGATATTGATATATTGTCTTTGCAAGTTTAAAATATTACTAAAAATTTCTACCATCTCATCTTTGTATGGAAGAATTTTTGGCACCTGAGCCATTATCATAATATCAATATTAACAATCCTAAAACCTACACTATTAATAAAAGTAGCCACCTCTTTTAGTAGAATCTTAGAATCTATATTATCATATTTTTCATCATCTGGGGGAAACCACTCACCAATATCACCTGCTCCAATCGCTCCAAGAAGTGCATCACAAAGAGAATGAATAACAACATCTCCATCGCTATGGGCTTCTAGACCAAAACTGCAAGGTATTTTTACGCCACCTAAATACATATCCTTATTTTTACAGAATCTATGAACATCAAATCCATATCCAATAAAAGTATCATTATTGTTGCTAATATTTAGTTTTTTTAAATCATCTAAAAAAGTTATTTTATCTAGAATCTTAGAGCCTTTTATGCTTACAACTTTACCACCATAATTATTAATAGCGCTACTTTCATCACTAAAATCACCAAGCTTTATAGCTTCTAGTAAAGTTTGCACTCTTGAGATTTGTGGAGTTTGGACTAAATGGATATTATCTCTATTTAGATAATTTTTATTACCATTAGATTCTAAAAATATTGTATCACTCACGCCTATCGTAGGAATTAGACAATCAATAGAATCTAGATTATAAGCAAAAAGATTATCTAGTACCTCAAAATCAAGATTACATCTTGCTGCATCGCTAACTGCAACAAATTCACTATTGACATATTTTAGTGCATTTTGCAAAGATTCTTGCCTGCTATTTCCACCTTGCACTATCTCATAATCACAGAATCTCTTCATATAGGCAATATCTCTAAATGACGCAGTTATTATTACTTTAGAAAAATTATATCTTTCTTGAAACAAATCCGCTACATAAAGCCACATAGGCTTATTGTCTATTCTAATCCATTGTTTTTTGATAGATATATTTTCTCTAAATCTTAAACTCTCCCCTGCACTCATAATAATTAAAGTGATATTTTTTCTCAAAATTTGACCTTTTTATTATTCAAAAAGGAATATTTTATATTTTTTAGGATAATTTTAAGCTTTATAAAATATCTATAAAACTATTTTTATAGATTTAAATTTATGAGGTAAAAATGAGTAATGTAAATACACAATTATTTTATGCAAAACATGACATAATCACAAAAGAGATGGAATTTGTCGCAAATAGTGAAGAATTAGATGTTAATTTAATCAAAAATGAAATTAAAAAAGGCAGATTAATCATACCTGCAAACATCAATCACAAGAATCTAAACCCAATAGGCATAGGAATAGCTACAAAAACAAAAATAAATGCAAACATAGGAAGTTCTAGTATTGAAAATTGTATTGAAAATGAAGTGATAAAAACACAAACTTCTATAAAATATGGTGCTGATACAATTATGGATTTAAGCACAGGTGGAAATCTTGATGAGATAAGAAAAGCTGTTATTGCAAATTCTTGTGTGCCAATAGGCACTGTGCCAATGTATCAAATACTACATGATTTAAAAGATGATATTTTAAATCTATCAGTAGATAAAATGCTTTCTACTTTAGAAAAACAAGCAAAACAAGGTGTAAGCTACTTTACTATACATTGTGGATTCTTATTGTCTCATATGCCACTTATTGCAAAAAGAAAAATGGGGATTGTAAGTCGTGGGGGTAGCTTGATGGCAAGCTGGATGATGCACCACCACAAAGAAAATCCATTTTATAGTGCATTTGATGAAATACTTGATATTTGTAGATCTTATGATGTAAGCCTATCTCTTGGAGATTCTCTTAGACCAGGATGTCTAGCTGATGCAAGTGATGATGCACAATTTAATGAACTAAAAGTATTAGGTGAGTTAGCAAAAAGAGCTTATGATAAAGATGTGCAAGTTATGATTGAGGGACCTGGACATATTCCATTAAATCAAATTGAGCGAAATGTAGAAATTCAAAAGGAATTATGCAATGAAGCGCCTTTTTATGTATTAGGACCACTTGTGACAGATATAGGTGCTGGATATGATCATATATCAAGTGCCATTGGTGCATGTGTAGCGGCTTGGAAAGGTGTAGCAATGCTATGCTATGTAACACCAAAAGAACATTTAGGTTTGCCAAATGCAAATGATGTAAGAGAAGGGATAATTGCATACAAGATTGCTGCACACGCTGCAGATATAGCAAGAGGCAGAATAAATGCAAGAGTTAGAGATGATGCAATGAGTGATGCAAGATATGCTTTTAGATGGGAGGAGCAATTCTCACTTGCCCTTGATAGTGATAGAGCTAGAGAATATCATGATGAGAGTTTGCCACAAGATGTATTTAAAGGGGCGGAATTCTGCTCTATGTGTGGTCCTAAGTTTTGTAGTTATAAAATAAGTCAAAATATTTTTAAAGAATACAAAGGTGCATAAATGAATAAAGAAGTTATTTTAGAAAAATTAAAAGAGATTTTATATCCAAACTTTAAAAGAGATATAGTTGATTTTGGATTTGTAAAAGATATAAAAATACAAGATAAAGCAGTAGAGATTTTTATTGAGATTCCATCAAATAATGCAGATGTTATAGAAAAAATCAAAAGCGAGATAAAAGCAAAGCTAGGAGATTCTACACAAGTTAATATCAAAACTCCACAGATTAAAGAAGAAGAAAAAAAGATTAAAAATATCGCACCAAATATCAAACATTTCATAATGATTAGCTCCGGAAAAGGTGGCGTTGGCAAATCTACAACAAGCGTAAATCTTGCCATAGCACTAGCACAAAGTGGAAAAAGCGTAGGATTGCTTGATGCCGATATTTATGGTCCAAATATACCAAGAATGTTAGGATTAAACTTACAAAAACCGATGGTAGATGAATCTATTATGAAACTAATACCACTAAAAGCTTATGGTATAAAAGTAATGAGTATGGGAATGATGTATGAAGAGGGACAAAGCCTAATTTGGCGTGGTCCTATGATAATGCGAGCAATCGAGCAAATGCTTACTGATGTGCTTTGGGGAGAACTAGATATATTAGTCATTGATATGCCTCCAGGGACGGGCGATGCACAGCTAACATTGGCTCAAAGTGTGCCAATTACTGCTGGAATCTCTGTCACTACACCACAAGTTGTAGCCCTAGATGATAGCGCAAGAAGCCTAGATATGTTTAAAAAGCTAAATATTCCAATAGCTGGGATTGTAGAAAATATGAGTGGCTTTGTGTGCCCTAGCTGTAATAGCAATCATGATATATTTGGAAAAGACACTACAACAAAACTTGCAAAAGAATATGATACAAATGTATTGGCACAAATTCCAATCGAAGGCAAGATTAGGCAAGGTGGAGATTCTGGCAAACCTATCGTGTTTTTTGAACCAACAAGCATAGGAGCAAAGGAATACATACAAGCTGCATACAAAGTAAATGAATTTTTAGAAAATATCGGTGAAGTAACAAATGCAGATATACAACCTACAAAACATTAGAAAGAATGGATTGCTTTAAAGATTCTATTAAGAATCTTTAAATAAGAATTTTATTTTATTAGTATCTTTAGATTTTTAGATTCTAGAATCTAAAAATATTTAAAATTTATAATCATAAGTTAGTGCTACTGCGTAGTTTTGTTTGATTTTATATTCGATACCATCTACTTTTTTTGTCGCTTGTGTTATTGGAAAAGAGACAACCAAACCTAATCTATTATTATCATAACTTGTTCCTATACCTACTCTAGCGTCACTATAAAATGCTGAATGACTTGTATCTATCTTACCAATAAGCGAATAGTCATTTAGTATAGCAAAACCAAGACCAACCCCTACAATCGCATCAAATGAATAATTTTGTGTTTTATAAAAATCAAATATTATATCTGCATTTGCCATAATAGGCATAAAATGTGCAGAACCATTACTGCCTTGCAATTTCACATCAACAAAAGAATCTTTAAAGCTTATATACCCTCGAAGCCCTATTAAATCACTAAAAAAATATCTATATCCAGCCTTAAATCCATACATTGGAGCAGATAGCTTTACCTTGCCACTATAACCATTTGCACTTGCTGCTACACTAACTTCACTTATACCAATCTCAGCCCCTAAGAAAAATCCATCTTTATCATTTGCCATGCTATAACCAAATAATAAACATAAACAAAGTAGAATCTTTTTCATTTAAATCCTTATAAAGTTAATTTAGAATTTAGATTCTACCCCCCCCCATTAAACTAAGCTTAATTTATCTAATTTTTGCAGTCATTGTTTGAAGCTTCAATAGACATCAATTCTTCTTTATTTTCATCAAAATAAACCCATTTCATATTAATATTATTCATTCTATAAAAGTCAGTAAAATCACTATTGCAATAGAAATCTATATTTTGAATACTTAGTCTATTTTGCATCATATCTATAACTTTTTTATTAGACATTACTCTTTTATCAGTTTTATTAAAATCCAAATTATAAGTATAAAGCAAGACATTGTTTTCACATGTCACATCAATAAGGGTAGTGACATTGTCAATTTTCATTGGAATACTATCTTTTAATATCAAAATTTCAACTTGCACTTCATCTTTTTGGCAATTATTGGCATGCATAAAACCACATACAAAAATCAAACTAAAAATCAATCTTTTCATATTTTAATACTTTTAAAAATTATTATAAACAACCACTTTATGAGTGATATAATAAAGGTATAAATTTCACATAAATAAGGTTTTTAATGAATATAATAAAAGAAAATTTTAGCATAGAATCTAATGGGCTTTTAATTTATTTTGATATTTATAAAGATATAGAAATTAATCATTACAAAGGATTGGTGCAAATAGCCCATGGCATGATAGAACACAAAGGAAACTATTCATATATAGCAAATAAATTATCAAAGATTGGATACATAGTAGCCATAAATGATCATAGAGGACATGGAGATAGCATTGGTGGTGATATATCTTTAGGTGAAATGGGCAAAAATGGATTTGAATTGGCAATGCAAGATATGCATAATCTAACTTTATATCTAAAAAATATATATAAGCCTAAAAAGTTTATATTAATAGGACATAGCATGGGTTCTCTTTTGTCAAGAAGGTATTTACAAGAATATGAAAAAGAAATTGATATACTTATCTTATGTGGCACTCCAAGTCCGTATTTTGGTGTAAGTTTTGGAATCTTATTTCTAAAAATATGCAAAACATTTGGATTTAATAAAATAGGTAAATATTTAGGACATAGATTCTCATTTCTAACATTTAATGCAAAATATCAACATATTGATAGTCTAAATGATGGCGTGCCTAGTGGTAGATTATGGACAAATAGAGATGAAAATGAAATCCTAAAACATATAAAAGATAGCAAACAAAATTTTACTTTTAGTATAAATAGCTTTATTGGATTACTTTGTGGAGTAAAAAAAGTATTTAGCAAATATAAAAAAGAAGTAAAAAATCCAAATATGCCAATATTATTTATAAGCGGTGAAGACGATGCTTGTGGCAAATTTGGCAAAGGTGTGCTAAAGGCATACAAACACATAATATCTCAAGGCTACATCAATACAAAACTAATACTATATGCAAATGCTAGACATGAATTATTTGTAGAGTTAAACAAAGATGAAGTAATAGATGATGTTTTATTTTATTTGCAAAATCACTCTATTTAAAACATCGGATAGATATTTTTTTGTATTTATCATCAAATTTAAAATCATCAACAACATTGCTAAAATCTATACTCTTCCCACGAGTGAGGCTAAGATTCTCTAATTTGATTAAAAATTCTGGTTTTTGCAATGGATATAAGCTATTTATATAAAGATACAAATTGCATTTATTTAAATCTTGTTTTCCTTGATTTGTAATCTTTCCATCAATAAAAAAAGAATTCGAATACACAAGCTTTTTTGCACTTGTAAGCTCCAAACTAACTTTGTTTATATAATTATCCACTATGAAAACATTTAAAAATGGTAAAGCTAAAAATAAAATAAAAGCTATGCAAAAAAGCAGAATCCTTTTTATATCACCAAAGAGTAAGCCAAGCAAAAAAATAGCAATATTTATAATAAGTAAGATTGAAAATACAAGAAAATCAAATATAGAAATATAAGAAAAATCCAAGATACTAGCCTTTTCTTTGTGCTTTTTCCTCTAAACCACTTTGTGCAAATCTTTTATTTAGCTCTTGCATAACTCTATCTGGAGAAATATCTTTATAACTTAGTCCAACCAAAGTATGATATATTAAATCTGCACATTCATAAATGATTTCATCATTTTTATTGTCTTTTATTGCAAAGGCAAACTCGCTAGCTTCTTCTACTATTTTTTTTCCAATAGTATTTTCACCTTTTGCATACAAAGAGGCTGTATATGAAGTATCTTTACTTTTTGTTTTTCTATCTTGAAGTATATGATAGAGCTTATCAATCGTGCTATATGGCAAATCAATATTTTGTGATTTGCTTAAATCAATATTGCCATCAAAATCTAGTTTTTTATAAAAACAGCTCACATTTCCAGTATGACAAGCCATGCCATTTTGCTCTACCTTAAATAAAATCGCATCATTATCACAATCAATATAGACTTCTTTTAGAATTTGAATATTTCCACTTTCTTCACCTTTTTTCCAGATTCTATTTTTAGAACGTGAGAAATAATGTGCTACTCCACTTTTTAGACTTAAGTCCAATGCCTCGCTATTTACATAAGCAAGCATTAAGACTTGTAAGCTAGCGTTATCTTGTGTGATAACTGGAATTAAAGGCGTTTTAGTCCAATTTATAGAATCTATCATTGATTGATACTAATTGCTACTATTTACTGATGAGGTCCGCTTTGGATTCTTAGAATCTACCCAAATATTTGGCACTGAACCACCAGGAACTAAGAAAATTTGTGCATCTCTATTTTCTCTTAGTGCGTCATTAAATTTGCCTTGAGTTTCAATCTGTCTTAAATCAAGCAATTTTGAAGACAAGCTATCACTAATAAGTTTATTTGCTTGACTTTGAGCTTTTGCCTCAATAGATACGGCATCTGCTGCACCTTGCGCTTTTGTCCTATTGACATCTGCTTCACCCTTTGCTAGAGTTACTGCTTTTTCTGCTTCCATTTTTGCTTGTTCTACTTCATATTTTTTTCGCTCTGCCTCTTGTCTTGCGACTTGAACTTTTTCAATTTGTTCTCTAATATTTTGTGGCAATACAATCTCTCTAAGCTGGACTGAGCTAAGCGATACAGGCTGATTTGCAAATTTACCTATTTCTGCTTCTATATTTGAGCTAATTAAATTTGCAATATCATTTCTTTTTATTGGCAATTCTTCAGCTGGATATCTACCAACAACACCTCGCACAACATCACGCACAACAGGATTTATGATTTTTTGTTCCCATGATAATCCATAATTAGCAATAGTTTGTGGAGCTGTTGCCCAATTTAGCTGATATTGCACTGTTAGCTCGATTGATACAGTAAGTCCTCTACTATCCATTACACTAATTGCATCATTTCTAAAAATACCCTGATTTTTTCCTACAACACCCATATCTTCTGTTCTTGAAAAATTTATCGTCCTTACTCTAGTATCTACAATAATTACATTTTGAATAATTGGCACAAAAAAATGCAATCCAGGTTGCAATGGGATATTGTCATATTCACCAGCAGTTACTTTGATACCAACTTCACCAGAATTAATAATAACAAATGGTTTTGCAGCAATAAAAATAAATACTAGAACGACAACACAAATAATCCCAACTATTGTTTTATTGCTAGGTTTATTAAAATTTGGATTAAAATTCATCTTTAATGGATTTTTAGGTGGTTTATTATTGCCACCACCATTATTATTTGAATCATTATCACTTTTATTTGCATTTTTTCTTTTTAAATGTTCATTTAAATCAATAGGCATTAATGCTCCTTAGTTTATATAAGTTAAAAAGTTTTGATATTTTGGGTTATTGCCAGATACGATATCAAAGAAAGAATCTTGCAATCTCTTTGTAATGCTTCCTCTTTTTCCATTACCAATGATTCTAAAATCAAGTTCTTTTATAGGTGTGATTTCAGCAGCTGTTCCTGTGAAAAATGCTTCATCTGCGATATAAATCTCATCTCTTGTAATTTTTCTTTCAATTACATTTACACCTAAATCTTTCGCGATTTTTAGCACGCTATCTTGTGTGATAGATTCTAAAGAATTATCATGTGGAGGAGTGATTAACTCACCATTTCTTACTATAAATATGCACTCACCGCTACCTTCTGCTACAAATCCGCTATCATCTAATAATAATGCCTCATCAAAACCACATTGTGTAGCTTCATATTTTGCCATTTGTGAATTTAGATAATTTGCACTAGCCTTTGCTTTTCCCATTAGTGATTTTACGGAATTTCGCACAAAAGAGCTTGTCTTTACTCTAATTCCATTTTCAATTCCATCTTCACCTAGATATGCACCCCAATTCCAAGCAGCAATCATCATATTTACAGGTGCATTAACATGATAAATCCCCATCACACCATAGCCAAGATATATAAGCGGGCGGATATAAACATTGCTGTTATAACAATCTTTATTTGCTTTTAACAAGTCAATATGAGCTTTGTTTATTTCCTCAAAACTATAAGGACAATCAAGCTTTAGAATCTTTGCTGAATTTAGCAATCTTCTTGTATGATCTTCTAGCCTAAATATAGCTAAGCCATTTTTTGTTTTATACGCTCTAGTGCCTTCAAATGTTGCATTTCCATAATGCAAACTATGTGTTAATACATGGATTTTTGCATCTTTCCAATCTACCAATTTTCCATCTTGCCAAATATATTTTGCTTCATCTAACATAAATAATTCTCCAAAAAAATAGATTTTTCATGATTGTATCATATAGCCTTATTTTAACCAATAATCTCTCTAAGATTCTTTGAGTTTGGAGCGGATAAAAATCCTTCTTTTTCCAAAGATTCTAATATATTTGAGGCGCGATTAAACCCAACCCCAAGAGATCTTTGCAAATAACTTGCTGAAGTCCTACCGCTAGAGAGTATTATTTCTTTTGCTTTTTGCATATATTCATCTTCACTTGTATGGGCAATGCTTGTAGATACACCTTGAGTAATATCTTTTGGTTCTAGTGAGAAAAACTCATCATATTCTACGCTTTTTTGTGATCTTATAAAATCTGCTACTCTTTCTATCTCTTTTTCACTGCTATAAGGCGCATGATACCTAGATACCATGTTTTTATCTGAAAATAACATATCACCATTTCCAAGCAATGTTTCTGCACCAACCTTATCTAGCACGACTTTAGAATCCATAGGGCTACCTACACGATAACTCACTCTTGAAGGTAGATTGCTTTTTATTAGTCCTGTTACAACATTTACGGTTGGACGCTGTGTAGCGATGATAAGGTGGATTCCAGATGCTCTTGCTTTAGATGCTAAAGAAGTGAGATATTGTTCAGAATCTTTACCACCCATAATCATCAAATCTGCAAATTCATCAATGATAATTACAATATAAGGCAATTTATCAAATCCATTCTGTATAGCTGCTTTATTGTAACCTATGATATTTTTTACACCAACTTCATTCATAAGCTCATATCTTCTATTCATCTCATCTGTAGCTTTACTAAGAGCAACAACGGCTTTTTTTGGATCTGCAATAATTGGTGTTAGCAAATGTGGAATATCTTTATAAAGGCTTAATTCAACCCTCTTTGGATCAATCATAATAAAACGTAATTGTTCTGGAGTATTTTTATAAAGCAAAGATAAAATCATTCCATTCAACCCCACGCTTTTCCCGCTACCTGTTGTCCCTGCGATAAGCAAATGTGGCAATTGCGCTAAATCATGCACGATAGGTCTGCCTATTATATCCTTACCAAGAGCAATAGCAAGCTGTGCGGTAGAGCCGACAAATTCTTTACTCTCAAAAATCTCTCTAATATAAATTGTCTGTATTGTATTATTTGGAATCTCAATTCCTACCACATCTTTTCCTGGAATTGGTGCTTGAATCCTAATACTTTTTGCTTTTAGTGCCATTGATAAATCATTTTCAAGATTTTGGATTCTTGATACTTTTACATCTGGAGCTGGACGAAATTCAAATGTAGTTACAACAGGTCCGCTATAAATATCTGTAATATCTCCATTTATACGAAAGACTCTAAGCTTGCTAATTAGATTCTGGGCTTTTATATCAATCTCGCTGCCATCAATATCAATCTTTTGATATTTTGGCTCATTTAAAAGGCTAGTTGGTGGCAATGTATATATATCTTGATTTGAATCTATGCTAGATTCTGCTAGATTTGGTGTATTTATAATAGATTGATTTTTTGGTGTATATGAATTAGCACTAAATGCCATATTATTAGATTTATCAATATTTTCATTATAAATAGTATCATTTGTAGAATCCACGATACTAGAATCTACAATAGTAGAATCCACAGCACGAGAATCTGCAATATTATCTTGCTTTATATCCAAATGTGTTTTATCCTGAGGTGGTGGTGGCGTGTGCAATTCTACTTTTCTAATTTCATTATTTCTAATTTCATTTATTTTTTCTCTATCCATTTTCAAACGTTCTATCAAACTTGTAGAATTATTATCACTTACTGATAGATTTGATGTTTGCCTATTTGATAAATCAATATTGATTTTTTTAGATTCTATTATTTCTTTAGATTCTTTATTTGGTGAGATTGGATTATTAAATATATTTAATCCTTCTTTTCTTAATGGTTCTCTATGTAAATCACTATTTCTAGGGTTTTGATGGGTAAAATCTTGGCTAGTTTTTAATCTAATTTGCAAGCTATCATTATTTAGATCATTATTAAAATCATTTAATACAGGTTCATCTAAACTTCTAATATAAGCTAGATTCTTATCATCAATTGGCAATTCCTTTGGCAATACTTTTTGTTCATTTACTTGTTGATTATTTGTAGGTATGTCAGATTCTGTATTCCTTGTCTTAGATCGAATCTTATCTGCTTCTTCTTTGAATTCAAGCTCAATTAATTCATCATCACTTAATTCTCTTCTAATTTTATATTTTTCTTCTGCTTCTCTTAATTGTTTGATAATCGGACTATCTTGCGTTATTACTTTTTGTTTAATATTTTGAGATTTTATTTCTTGCGGATGTTCTAAGCCTCTTTTTATAATCCTAATTTCATTATCCATAAAATATAGATACCTTAATCCTTAAAATTTTTATATCATTATAACATAGCTTTATAAGTAAGCCTTACTTATGCTAGAATCTTAAAAATAATTAAACTTAGCGGATCAATTATGAAAAAAATCACACTAGAAGACTTTATTCAAAAACCAAAAGATTCTAATACCATAGTAACGCTAAATAATGATGATTTATTTATATTTCTTCAAAATTCAAAAGAAATATTAGAACTCATCGATCCTAAAAAACCAAAAAAAGAACAACAATGCACGGAAAAATAGTGCAATACTCACACACAACAGGCGTAGGAACGATTATAAATGCTTCAAAAAAGCTTTTTGATTTTAAAATTGCTAGTTGGCATGATAATACAAAGATTCCAGAAATAAATCTATTAGTAGAGTTTAGATTAGAAGATGAAAAACATAATGTAATTGATATAAGAAGCTCAAAATATCAAGAATTTGATAGTGAGAGTATCATAAAAGAAAGAGATTTTTGGAAAACAAATACAGATGAGGAACTAGAAAAACTAGAATCCAATGTATTTGATGACTTGATTGCAGAAACATACAAAAAAACAGACTATGCAAAATTAACATCTATTCCAATAAGTATTTCAATAAACAAATTTATACAATACCACTTTGAAAATGAAATAAAAATCATAAAATCAGCCTACAAATTGCCAATTGATAACTATGAAAAATTAGATTATAGAATTGTAAATAGATTTATCAAAAGGACTTTAGATTCTCTAATTTGTGTTGATAGGAGGATTACAAAAGATACTTTTTCTATATATTTGCAGATTCTAGGAAAATTACAATATTTTATAACACCATTTTATATAGCAAATCAAAATGCAAAAAAAGTTTATGAAGAGGGTTTTTTATCCCAACAGCTTTATTTCAACGCTGCAAATAGAAAACTAATAAATCTAAAAGATGATATTTTAAAACTAAAATCGAGAGAAAAAAGTGCAAAAAGTGAGATTCACTCCTTGCAATTAAAGCTAACATCTGCTGGAGTAAAAAACGAGCAAATATTAAAAGAAAGATTAGCAACAATAAATGCAATACATAAAGAATGCAAAGAAAAAACAATAATACTAACAAAAATAAAAGATAGAGTAGAAAAACTTATAGAAATATTTAAAGAAAGTTACAAAAAAGATTTTATTAATAACTTTGATAAGACAAAAGAGCAGATATTTGAACATATAAAAAATGCTCTAAATATCACAATCACATCACTAGATAACAAAATATGGAAGCTAGGAATGGCAAGCGATCCTGTAAAAAATCAGTTTTTAAAGCTTCAGAGCAATTATTCATTTTGCACACTTGCTTTCATACAGCAATATATAAAAACTCTAGATTCTTCAAAGCTAAATGATAATGATAGATTGCTAAATATTTATATCAATAAATACAAAGAAAGAAATTGTAAAAGAATATTAATTGTATCAAATAGAAATGAATTTGAGATGAAACTGAAATTTGACATACTCACAAGATACAAAGATTTTATCGTTACACAGACCAATAAAAAAGTAGAATACCTAATAATAATCGCAAATCAAAAATTTGATTTTGTAGTCATTGATAATGATATGAAAGAAGATAAGCCAATTGATATGATTATACAAGGTAAAAATACTAAGCTAAACAAAAATACAACATTCATACTAATAAATGAAGAATAAAATATACATCATCAAAACAACTTTTAATGATATAAAAGATGTAAATAAACTCCAAAATATATTATTAGAAAAAAATCTTGCTTCTTGCATACAAATAAATCAAATAAAAAGTGCATACATCTGGGAAGGCAAAATCTGTAATGAAGATGAAATACAATTAAGCATAAAAACAAATAAGAAAAATGCAAAAAAGATAGAATCCATCATCCTAGATACACATCCATATGAAATTCCACAGATTCTAATCCTAAAATCAAAAGCAAGCAAAAGCTATCTAAAATGGCACAAAAATGAGCTAAGAGACTAATAAGATTCTATCTCATTATAAAGGCTATCCCTTAGCACAGGTATAAATCCAGCGTCTTTTATTTGTGAAATTAACTCATCTTTGTTAATTCCTCTTTTGCTATTTGCACCACCTGCACTTTGGATATTTTCTATCTCTATCGTGCCATCAATATCATTTGCACCAAATTCTTGTGATACAAGAGCTAGATTTAAGCCTAAAGTAGCCCAATAAGCTTTTATATTTGGCACATTTGGAAGCAAGATTCTACTTATTGCAATAGTTTTTAAAATCTCAATACCACTTGGAAATTTTTTTACATTTAAAAAATTGTTTTGTCTTTGGTAAAGAAGAGGGATAAAGGCATTAAATCCATCGCTTTTATCTTGCAATTTTCTAATTTCTAATATATGGTGGATTCTGTGTTCTTTAGATTCTATATGTCCAAAAAGCATTGTTGCATTGCTTTTTTTACCCATACTATGCCAGATTGAATGTATTTTTAGCCAATTTTGCGCATCGACTTTACCCTTGCATATTTTTTCTCTAACTTCACTAGCAAATATTTCAGCTCCACCACCAGGCATAGAATCTACACCAGAATCTTGCATATCTTGCAATATATTTTCATAGCTTTTATTAAATCTTCTATGCAAAAAATCAACTTCTGCAGCAGTCATTGCCTTTATATGAATATCACTAAATTTATCTTTTAGTGTTTTAAAAATATCAAAATACCAAGCATATGGATAATTTGGATTATGAGCACTTACTATGTGAAATTCTCTAGCTCCACGATTGTATGCACTTGCAGCATCGCCTAGTATTTCTTCTTTTGTCATTTCATATGGATTTGGATTTTTTCTATGTGATGAAAATGCGCAAAATTTACAAATATCTGCACAAATATTGCTAGGATTAATATGCCTATTTACATTAAAATAAACTTTATTACTATGAATATCTTCTCTAATGCTATGTGCCATATCTCCTAATTCAAACAAATCTAAATCATATAATTTTACAAGATTATCTATGCTTAAATCATTTATATCAATCATAATTTAAACCTTTTTTTAATATTAAATTTATTTTATTATGCTCAAATTGATTGTATCAAAGTTTTTATTAATTACATTTAGGTAGTAAATATAGTATTATTACAAATATCGCAATTATGTAAGTATAAAAAATAAGGTTATATAAATGAATCCTTTTAGTGATGCAAAAAATGTATTTCTAGAAAAAGTCGATAGTATGGAATATATCGATTTAGATATTAATATTGCAGCAAGGAACAAGCTTGAACAATTAATCCAAAAAGTGCCATTTCAAATAGTTTTACTCACAGGACAACCAGGGGTTGGCAAAAGCTACTTGATACAACAATTAGCAAAAAACATATCAACTGAATCTTTGCATATACAATTGTTTCCATTTTTATCTTTAAATGGATTCTTAGCACAGCTTCATCTAAAATTTTTACCACATATAGAAATAAACAAAAATATGACAAGAGATGAGTTTTTCAAAAGCTTTTCTACAAACTTACCAAAAAATGAGCTAGCTCCAACAATAGTAATTGATGAAGTGCAATTATATGGAGATAGAGAGCTTGAAGTGATTAGAATGCTATCTGATTGTAGAGTTTTTAGATTTATATTAGTTACTCATACATTAAGCAATAAAGAAGTATTAAATGAAAGCTATTTTACATCTAGAATCTGGGATAAAGTAGTCATAAGTCAATTAGATGTAAAAAACTTACGACTTTTTATAACACAAAAGCTAGCAAAAGCTGGGCTAGATTCTGTTTCATTTTTGCTTAAAAATAATAATTATAAATTTATGCATAAACAAACCAAAGGCAACCTAAGACTTCTTACTAGAATGTGCTTTTTATTATTTGATATTTGTGAATATTATTATGATATAGAGCCTACATTGTTTAGTAAAGGAGTAATGCCAAATAAATATTTAGAAATGGCAGCAATTGAGTTAGGGAGCTTAGATGCAAGGTAAATATAAAATCTATATTTCATATATTATGGTTATGCTTATTGGTGTAGTTTTATTTATCTTATTTATTTTATTTATCGAAAAAAGAAACAAAATCAATCTAGAAGAAATAGTTACTACAGCACCAATACAAACATCTCCATCGCTAAATAAAGATCTTGAAGAACCTATAAAAATGATTGACAATATAGAAGCCCTAAATACAAAAGAAGAAGATATAAAAAATATTTATAGGGTTGTTACAAATATATTAAATATTAGAGAAAAACCAAATACAGAATCTAAAATAATAAGACAATACATAAACGGAAATAATATTGAAATAATAAATATAAATGGGCAGTGGGGCGAGCTAAAAAATGGTGGCTTTGCATATATGGGATTGTTAGAAAAAAATGATGATAAAAATGCAGAGATTGCAAGCAATGATGGTGTAACACCATACATAATAAAAGTAAAGAATCTAAATATTAGAGAAAAACCAAATACAGAATCTAAAATAATAAGACAAATGCATATTAATCAAAAAATATTTATAGAAAATATTGAAGGGAAATGGGGCAAAGTAGCTGGTGGAGGATTTGTATATATGGAGCTACTTAGCAAAAAGTAATTATGAAATTATTTGCTGTTTTTGGAAATCCAATAGCACACTCAAAATCCCCTATACTGCACAATTACACACTTTATAAGCTAAAAATTGATGCACGATATTCAAGATATTTATTAGATTCAAGTAAGGATTTTAGAGAATTATTTTTTTTACTTGGATTAAGTGGTGCGAATATTACACTTCCTTATAAAGAAGATGTAGCAAATATTTGTGATGAGATTTGTGGAATCGCACAAAAAATTGGTGCTGTAAATACGATAATAAAAAAAGATAATAAAATAATTGGCTACAACACAGATGCGATAGGATTCTACAAAAATATAGAATCTAAAAATATCAAAAATGCCTTGATTCTTGGAGCAGGTGGTAGTGCAAAAGCAATTGCAATGATTTTAAAAGAAAAAAATATAAATGTAATAATCTCAAATAGAAGCAAAAAAAATCTCTCTTTTTTTGATGAGAAGGGCTTTGAGACTTGCATAAATGATGAAATACTAGAATGCACAAAAAAAATAGAATTTGATATCATAATAAATGCTACATCATCATCCATAAATAACACCTTGCCACTTCAAAAAGATTCTTTAGAATCTTTATTTGAACGTTCAAAAATCGCATTTGATTTGATGTATGGAAAAGAATGTATATTTTTAGAATTTGCAAAAATAAAAGGACTAGATACAATAAATGGCTCAAAAATGCTTTTATATCAAGCAATCCCTGCATTAAGCATATTTACAAATATTGATGAAACAAAAATAAAGCCACATATGGAATATATTTACAATATCATAAACCATGATTGACAAAAACTACATATTTTTATGTGAAACTTAAATATCTCAACACAAAGGATACAAAATAAAAAAGATAGCAATATTAATCATAACATCAACCATTCTTTTTGCAGATTCTGCCTCCATAGAACAAAATAAAAATCAAGAAATTTTAAATTCTATGCATCACAGCATGCATGGTGTATCTATGAGTTGCAATGAAAATATAGATTTTTTAACAGATATGATTACACATCATCAAGGGGCGGTAGATTCTGCTACATTGTATTTAGATGAAGCAGAAAACGATATTTTAGAAGAAATAGCAAAACAGATTATAGACACACAAAGCAATGAGATTGAATACTTTCAAGATTTGATAGAAAGATTACAAAAAGACAAAAAAGATTGCGATAGCGTATCTTATAAAGAATTCCAAGATAAATCACAAATAGATTTAGAAACCATGATACAAGAAATGAATAGTATAAAATATAGCGGAAATATCGATTTTGATTTTGCAAAAGCTATGATAGAACATCACAAAAGTGCTATAAATAGTGCAAAAACAATCCTAAAATACACAAAAAATGCCGAAATAAAGCAAATTGCAAATGACATAATAAAATTGCAAGATGATGAAATAAAACAAATACAAAAAGCAATAAAAGAATAAATATTTTAAAAATCCAACATAAAGAGGGGGATTCTCCTCTTATTATTTTACACCCAATCTAACACCCACTAAAAAATTATTTTGTGTAATTTCTAGAATCTATGTGATTAAAAATAAAAATCTTTTAAAGTAGTTAATAAGAAAGTAAAAAATAAATATATGCTATGGCGGACAGGGAGGGATTCGAACCCTCGGTAATCTTGCGACTACGCGTCCTTAGCAGGGACGTGGTTTAAGCCAACTCACCCACCGGTCCTAAAGTATGCCAAAGATTTTGATAGAAATGGGGATTCTACCAAAAAAATCTTAAATTTAAACATTTATACACTAAATACATGAAATATTATTTATATAAATCTTTTAGAAAAAAGCTATACAATTCTTAACAATAGAGATTTAAATCCCCCAAAAAAACGCTTAAAACCAACACTAAAAAGATTATAATCATAATATATTGTTATAAGGATTTGTAATGAAAAGAATAGAAAAAGATTTTATTGGTGAGATGGAGATAGATGATAGTTGTTATTATGGGATACAAACATTAAGAGCGATAGAAAATTTCCCTATAGGAGAGCAAAGACTAAATGACTTTCCAATCTTTATAAATAGCATTGTTATAGTAAAAAAAGCTGCTGCTTTGGCAAACTATGAATTAGGATTATTATCATTTGAACTAAAAGAAGCGATAATAAAGGCTTGCGATAAAATACTAGAGGGAGGCTATTATTCCCAATTTGTAGTGCCAATGATACAAGGTGGAGCTGGCACAAGCACTAATATGAATGCAAATGAAGTAATAGCAAATATAGCATTAGAGATTCTAGGGCATAAAAAGGGTGAATATCAATTTTGTCATCCAAATGATCATATAAATAAAAGTCAATCTACAAATGATGCATATCCAACTGCAATGAGGCTAGCTTTATATATTCGTTTGGGTGAATTAGCAGAATCTATGGATGTATTAAATAATTCATTTATGAATAAAGCAAAAGAATTTAGCGATGTCATAAAGATGGGAAGGACGCAGCTCCAAGATGCAGTGCCTATGACTTTAGGACAAGAATTTGCAGCTTTTGGTTTAATGCTACAAAAAGATAGAGATAGAATCTTGCATTCAAGAGATGAATTCAAAATCATAAATCTAGGTGGAACTGCAATAGGAACAGGCATCAATACACCTAAAAACTATAAAAATATAGTTGAAAAAAAGTTACAAGAAATAACAAAAATAGATTTTATCACTGCAAGAGATTTAATAGAAGCTACTCAAAGCACAGGAGCTTATGTCCAAATAAGTGGAATCCTAAAAAGAGCAGCAGTAAAACTTACAAAAATATGCAATGATTTAAGGTTGCTTAGCTCTGGACCAAGAGCTGGACTAAATGAAATAAACCTACCAAAAATGCAGCCTGGAAGCTCTATAATGCCTGGAAAAGTAAATCCTGTAATCCCTGAAGTAGTAAATCAAGTATGCTTTTTGTTAATAGGAAGTGATACAACGATAACAATGGCTGCTGCTGGCGGACAATTGCAATTAAATGTATTTGAACCCGTGATTATATTTTCATTATTAAATTCTATAAATTTATTACAAGATGCAAATATAACTCTAGCCAATAAGTGCATAGATGGAATCACTGCAAATAAAGATGTTTGCAAGAATTTTGTTTTAAATAGCATAGGATTAGTAACAGCACTAAATCCAAAAATAGGATATGAAAAATCAGCAGAAGTAGCAAAAATCGCACTAAATTCTAATAGAAGTATAGTCGAAGTCGTGCTTGAAAAAGGATATTTAACAAAAGATGAATTAAATGAACTATTGCAAATAGAAAATATGATTTAATAAATTTGCAATAAACAATTAACACACTATAATATAGCTTTAAATATCAAATAGGAGAAAAAATGAAAAAAATAATATTAGTATTTTTAATGGGTATATTACCATGCGGATTAGCCATAGCAAAAGATTATAGCGTTGATACTTCACACTCACAAATTGAATTCAAAATCAAACATCTAAGTGTTAGCAATGTATCAGGAAATTTTGGTAAATTTGAAGGCAGTGTAAGCATTGATAACAATAAACTAACTGCATTAAATGGAGAAGTTGATATTAGCTCAATTAATACAAATAATGAAGGTAGAGATGCACATATACAAGATCCAGAATATTTTGATACAAAAAAATTTCCAAAAGCAACATTAAAATTAGTTAAGATGAATGACAATAATGGCACTTTTGACTTAACAATAAAAGGCATTACAAAGCAAATCACACTAGGTGTTGAGGTATTTGGAACATCAAAAAATATGAAAGGTGATGAAGTCGTAGGCTTAGAATTAAATGGAAAAATCAACAGAAAAGATTTTGATATAGCTTCTGGCACTCCAAATGTCGCACTAGGTGAAGAAGTGACACTATCAATTGGTATTGAAGGGGTTTCAAAATAATAAATATCATAGAATCTTTAAAAGATTCTATGATTTCTACAAACTGCTTATATTTATAAAAATATAAAAATCCTATCCTTATATTTACAAAAAATAATAAAATACATTTAAACTAAAATTACTACATATTTTTTTAAGGATAAAAGTTGTTAATAGATAGTTTTGGAAGAGTAATTGACTATATTAGAATCTCTGTTACAAAAAATTGTAATTTTAGATGCAAATATTGTATGCCAAATACACCTGATGAAATAGCAGAAGACTTAATCCCACTTGATAAAATGCTTGAATTTCTAAAAATTGCAATGGATTATGGTGTAAAAAAAATCCGCATTACAGGTGGAGAACCCCTACTAAGAAAAGATTTAAGCTCATTTGTAAAAGGCATATATGATTACAAAAACGATATAGAAGTAGCCCTCACTACAAATGGCTATTTTTTAAAAAAATATGCAAAAGAGCTAAAAGATTCTGGATTAAAAAGGATAAATGTATCTCTTGATAGTTTAAAAAAAGAAAAAATAGAATTAATATCAAAAAAAGATGCACTAGATTTTGTGTTAGAAGGATTACAAGAAGCAAAAGCAGTAAATTTAAAAATAAAGCTAAATATGGTTCCATTAAAAGGAATAAATGATGATGAAATAGTGCCTATGCTTGAATTTGCAAACAAAGAAAATTTTTTACTTAGATATATAGAATATATGGAAAATGACTTTGCAAGCAATAGGATTAAAGGGCTAAAATCCTTTGAGATTCTAGAAAATATCAAAAAAAAATATAATATTTCAATGATACAAAAAGAGGCTTTTGGACCTGCAAAACTATATAAATTAGACAATACAGACAATGTATTTGGTATCATTGCTCCACATAATGACGAATTTTGCGCATCCTGCAATAGGATTAGAATCACAGCTGAAGGGATAATATGCCCTTGTTTGTATTTTCAAGATGCCATCGATGTAAGCCAAGCAATAAGAAATGATGACAAAAAAGCCATGAAAGAAGCGCTCCTTAGTGCCATAAAAAATAAGCCAGAAAAAAATAAATGGGGCGAGGGAGAGACCTCAACTAGGGCTTTTTATCATACAGGTGGATGATTTAGAGAGATTTAGAGGTTTTATAAAAAAGACTAGATAAATCTCTATAAATAATAAAAAATTAAAACTTCAAATCATTGTAGCCCATCTTTAAAAGTGACATAGCTACAAAAGCAATAAATCCGCCATTTAAAGCTAATATCAACTTTTCTTTTCTAACTTATTTGCTAACCTAATAAAAAATAAAATACAAGATAACACATTTATTTTGATTTTTATATTTATAAAAGTTAAGAAAATATTATTAAATTATTAAGAAATTATAAAGCTTAAATTTTATAAAACTCATTCTCATTTTTATTATTATAAAGGAAACAAATTGAAAAATAAAAGTATAGTCTTAAGTCTTGCATCGATAATAGCATTAAGCAGTGCATTTGCCGATGAAGTACAGGATGTGGATTTGGGTGAAAGTGTAGTAAGTGCAACAGGATATAGACAATTACTAAAAGATGCTCCTGCAAGTATATCAGTAATTCCAAAAGAAGAGCTAGAAAATCGTCCTATACGAGATTTGGGGGATGCACTACAAGAGATTCCAGGGGTTGCAACAAGTGTAAGTAAAACTGGTGCAAATTCTATTCAAATGAGGGGGCTTAGCTCAAGTTATACTTTGATACTTATTGATGGTAAGCGTCAAAATGTCGCTAAAGGATTTGGAGGAAATGGATTTGACCCTACAAGTGGATTTATGCCACCAGTATCAATGATTGAGCGAATAGAAGTTATCCGCGGACCTGCGTCAGTTATCTATGGTAGTGATGCATTAGGTGGGGTTATAAATATCATTACAAAAAAGATTCCAGATAAAACAACAGGAAGTATCGCTTTAGAGACTAGACTCCAAGAAGAATACCGCACATGGGGGAATATGTATGGTGTCAATGGATATGTAGCTACACCATTAATAGACCAAGTGCTATCGATGAATCTTCGTGGTAAATTCAATACAACTAGTAAAAATAGATTCTACAAAAAAGATATTCCCGGATATACAGGAGATACAAATACCAATCCATATATATCCCATTCACCGACTGGATATACAACAGCTAGCATTGGTGGAAGACTAAACTATGTAATAAATAATGAGAATAGCATTTATATTGATAGTGAATTTAATTATCAAAATCTAGGTTCATTAAATACATCCTCAAGTCAAGTAACTGCAATAAGGGATTACTACAAATACAACACCGTAATAAATCATGATGCAAGCTATGACTTTGGCGATTTCAATACTTATTTGCAATTTGCAGATACACAACAAATAAGCAGAAGTGGAGTTAATATTGGTGAGAGTGGCTGGAAGGGGACACCAAATAGAGGCAGCATGCAAGATAATAAACAGGTTGTGTTAAATTCAGCTTGGTTTCAAGGATATGACTTTGCATCTGCTGGAAGCTTGATAGCAAATGCTGGACTTTATTATATGTATGAACAATTTGAAGGCAGACCAAGAGCAAGCTTACATCAAAATCAAGTAGCAATATTTGGAGAAGCAGAATATATCCCAATGGATCTAATCTCTACTACATTAGGACTAAGGGTGAATTATAGTGATTTGTATAAAGCTATGCCAAACCCTAGATTTTATTTAAATATCAATCCAACAAGTTTCCTTACAATAAAAACTGGTATAGCAAGTGGTATGAGTATCCCTAATATGTCATATCTATATGAAGGCTATACAGAAAGCACTAATAGTGCTCATAACTATGGGAATAAAGACTTAGAGGCTGAAAAAAGCTGGAATTATGAATTAAGCTTTATGTTTGATGCAAATCCAGTATTTATCACACTTACAGGATTTTATACAGATTTTAGAGACAAGATTGATACTGTAAGCTATACACAAAATACTCAAATGCCAGTATATGGAGCTTGTGGAGCTAGCACTTGTAACTTGTATCTTAATGTAGATAAAGCAGTATCAACAGGATTAGAATTCACATTGCAAACAAAGAGAATCTATGGAGTAGGATTTGATGCATCTTATGCTTATACATATACAAAACAACTCTCAGGAAGCAACAAAGGCGCGCCACTAAATACAGTGCCAAGACATAATACTTCTGCAAAAATATCATATCAAGTAGGAACATTTGAGACATATTTAAGATATGTAGGGAAATATGATATTCCAACAGGTTTAGCACATACTGCAAATTCTGGGGTTGGTGCTTGGTTTAAAGACTTGCATTTATTTGACTTGGGAGCAAATTATAAATTTGATAAAACTTGGAGCTTAGGAGTTGTAATAAACAACCTATTTAATACAAACTTTGTAGATTATGTAGCTACAAGTAATGGTAGCAACTATACAAATCTATATCAAAGGATGATTCCAGGTAGAAACTACTGGATAAATCTAAAAGCAGAATTTTAAATAATTTTTTGGAGCAAAGATGAAATTTTTAAATCTAAATAAAACGAATTGGATGCAAATCCATACATATTTGAGCTTATTTTTCTTACCTACTGCTTTTATATATGTTTTGACAGGTGCATTATATATTTTTGAAATTAGGCAAAATGCTGGAGCAGATCTATATGAATTCAAATTGGATTCTGCCCCAAAAAAAGGTGAAGAAGCAAAAGTGATACTAAATACATTGATAGAAAATAATCTTCCGCTTCCAAGAGATACTACTTTAAAAATGACAAGAGGAGCTCCAACAATTGGTAATATAAAATATAGCGCTACAATTAGAAAAGACAAAGAAGGTAATGATGTCGTTTATGTAGTAAATAGAGGGCTTTATGGAGTATTGATGATGATGCACAAAAGCAGTGGAACAAAAAATGATATACTTGGATTTAAGCTTACATTTTTTGACATGATTGCTGTTGCATTTTCAATCTCAATGGTGATATTTTATCTATCTGGGCTGATTGTCACAGCATTTTGTAGAAAAAATAGAAAAACTGCTTTTATATATTTTGCCGCTGGATTTATAATAACTGCAATGGCAATATACTTTAGTCTTTAACAAGATTTTAACTTCTACATAAAATTTACTCCTAAATATACTTACATTTAATATTTAATAGAGTTTTATATATAATCACGAATTAAAATAAATACCAAAGGTTTATATTTTGGATAAAGTTAGTTATAAAGATTCTGGTGTTGATATAAATGAGGGTAATGCATTAGTAGAAAAAATAAAGCCTCTTGTAAAAAAAACTTTTGATAATAATGTCATTGGCTCACTTGGTGGTTTTGCTGGAGCATATGCGATTCCTAGTGGATTTAAAAATCCTGTGATTTTAAGTAGCACTGATGGCGTAGGCACAAAACTCAAACTTGCAATAGATAGCAAGAGATTGGATACTGTTGGCATTGATTTGGTAGCAATGTGCGTAAATGATCTAATATGCAGTTTTGCAACTCCTATGTTTTTCCTTGATTATTATGCTACCGCAAAACTAGATAAAAATAATGCTTTTGATGTTATAAAAGGTATTGCAGATGGTTGTATGCAAGCATCTTGTGCTTTGATTGGTGGAGAGAGTGCGGAGATGCCTGGAATGTATCATGGCAATGATTTTGATTTGGCAGGATTTGCTGTAGGGATCGCAGAGAGAGATGATTTAGAAAGGAGTGCAAAAGTCGGTGATATTTTGATAGCACTTCCAAGCAGTGGAATCCACTCAAATGGATATTCGCTAGTTCGTAAAATTTGCTTTGAAAAGCTAAATATGAAATTTGATGATTTGCTAGATGATAGAAAGCTTATAGATGTATTGCTAGAGCCAACTAGAATCTATGTCAAAACCTTCAATAATATAAAAGACAATATCAATGCTCTAGCTCATATCACAGGTGGAGGAATAATAGAGAATCTCCCTAGAGTATTGGGCGGATTTGGTGCAAAAATAGAAAAAAATAAAATAAAAAGTCAAAGCATTTTTAATTTTCTAGCAAAATATGTAGAAGAAAATGAATTATATAAAACATTTAATATGGGCGTAGGCATGATACTTGTAGTAAGTAAAGAAAATGTTGATTTTGTATTGGAAAAAAGCGATGGATTTATTATTGGCAAAGTGCAAGAATCTAATAAAATAGAAATAATATAAGGGAAAAATATGCTTGAGATTATTAGCAATATAAATATTATATTTTATATTCTTGCTTATTTGGTAGGTGGGATTCCATTTGGGTATTTAATCGTAAAGAGATTTAAAATAAATCTTTTAGAAATTGGAAGTGGAAGCATTGGTGCTACAAATGTATATAGAGCATTAAAACTACAAACACCTTATGCAAAAAAATTATCAATCCTTACAATAATCATAGATTCTACAAAGGGCATGATTATGGTATTGGCAGCAAAGCTTATGGGGCTATCTTATGAGACACAATGGGCTATTGCTATATTGTCAGTTTTGGGGCATTGCTATAGTCCATATCTAAATTTTAAAGGTGGAAAAGGTGTGGCAACAGCTATTGGCTCTACAATATTACTTGTGCCACTTGAAGGGATTATCGGGCTTATTGCGTGGTTTATCACAGGAAAAATATTTAAAGTATCATCCCTCTCTTCACTAATTGGTGTAAGCATAGGTATCATATCATCGTTTTTCATACCACATTTTAGTCCTAGTATCTCGATAGTATTACAAGTAGGCACACACACACCGCTTATAATATTGCTATGTTTGATAATATACACTCATATACCAAATATAATAAGACTTATAACAAAAAAAGAAAGTAAGATTTTTTGAGATTAAAGAAGGTAGATTCTAGTGGATAATATTTTTCAAATATCACTAAGAGATTTCAAGATAAATACAATCATTGGAATCTTAGAATTTGAACGAAAAAATAAGCAAAATATAATTATAGATATTGATATTTTATATAGAAATATTGAGATTTTGGATTATTCATTGATACATAGTCTAATCATCGATATTTTTAATAAAAATCAATTTTATTATATAGAAGATGCGCTAGATTTTGTGCTAGATTCTATAAAATCAAATTTTAAATATTTAATTAGTATAGATATATCGATAAAAAAACTAAATATATTTGATGATTGTATTGCAAGTGTAAGCAAAAAAATAAACTTGGAGAATCTTCTTTGATTGATAGTATAGTAAATAGCCAGAGACTGACAATAAATCTAAGTGGAAACCTTAGCGATAAAATAAAAAAAAGTGAAATAGTGGCTTTGGAATTGATGTTAGATTCTACTGAATTTAATGAATTTATAATCAATTTAGATGAAATAGATAAATTTGATATGTCTTTTATCATTTTTTTAAAATACTATATAGACAAAATCAAAAGTAAAAATAAACAAATAAATATCATTGCAAATACACAAAATGCAAAAAAGATTTTAGAGTTTTTAGAAAATGTAGATATATCAAAAGAAGATTCTAAAATAAAAGAAAACTATATAAAACAAAGCATTTCAAAGCTTGGAGCAAATATAGCTGATGCGATCCATGCTGCTATTGATTTTATAAATTTTATTGGAATCTTGCAATATTATCTTTTTTTATCTATCACAAATCCAAAAAAAATAAAATTTAGAGCAATTAGCTATCATATATATCATGGTGTGCTTACTGCAATGCCTATTATTTTTGTAGTATCTTTTATTGTAGGGGGAGTTATTGCATATCAAGGTGCTGCTACACTACAAAGAATGGGATTCCCGCAAGCTAGCGTTGAAATGACTGCAAAGCTAACACTTCGAGAAATAGGACCATTTGTCGTTGCATTGA
>NZ_NXLO01000001.1:300000-465410 GCF_003364295.1 Helicobacter sp. MIT 99-5507 | reverse complement strand
TTTAGAATTTCACTGCTCCAGTTGTAGCAAGTGGGATAATTCTATTTGATCCACTTGGGTAAGATTCTTTTAGTGCTTTACAAAAAGTTCCTCCACTACCACCATTAGCTGCTGTACCAGCAATTTTATTTGGGTCAAAGATTAAGTTTCCAGTTGCAGGCTCTATTGATATAATACTTCCACAACCAACTTGTTGGTGTGTTGTGTGTCCATTATTAGCTGTTGTTCCATTTCCTTGTGGTTGAATATCATTTCCACCAGATTTCCATCTACCTTTATCTAGTCCTCCTGTATCTATCATCCACTCACCCCAATTTGAAAATCCAGCAGGAGCTGATTGTGTAGGGTCTAGGTTTTCTGCAAAAACTCTTGCAGGGATTGCTTTTAGTGTAGAAGCAATATCACTTCTTGCCATTGCCACTTGCGCATCTGTCCTTGTAGTTACGAATCTAGGCACAGCAACAGCAGCAAGCACACCTAAAATAACGATAACGAATACTAATTCAATCATTGAAAATCCATTTCTTTTCATTTTCTTTCTCCAATAATAAATTCCTTAAATCCATTTAGGATAAAAGTTAATGAAATTTAAACATTTTTTTTTTTGAATACTTCCTTAAAAAGCTTATTAAAAGAGTAATAAAATAGAAAAATTTAGATTCTAGGTTTTTTAGAGTAAAAATAGATAATGCTAAAGTATCTAATATTATAATTTTATTTTTTCATTCTTTTACTCCAAATCAAAGGAAGGTATATGTTATCTTTTATACAAAGCAAATATGAAAAATGCAAGGATTTTATCAATTGTTATGGATTAAATTTTTTTCTTACAAAGATTTATATAAAATTATTTCTTACATTAATTTCACGAGTATATAAATTATATATTCCTAAAACATACTCATTTATTACACTTGGGACGCATGGAGCTGGATTTCACTCATTGCTTTATTTTATCTCGCTTTTGCGTATAAAAAATTTACAGACAAATAATATTGCTTATAATGCTGATATGGGGGGGGGTATTACCTATTAGTATGCATGTTTTGCGTGATGAAGTAGCAAATGACTTTTCACTAGCTCTTAAAGCTGAATTATTGCTTAATAGTGATTATGCTGCTTGGGGCATTACGCTTGATGGTGCTACTCCTAAAAAACCACAATGGATAAAAACTCACCTTTCACATAAAGTGCCAACTATTTGCCTTGTGCGAGATCCTATAGATATACTTATCTCTGCTTTAAATTATAATACAAAATGTCAAAATACATCAGAGTATATTCTTACACACTTACAAGCATTAAGAACAAGTGGAGCAGTGCCCTATGCAACAACGATTGGTTTTTATGCTAATTATAAACAAATTGAGCCATTTGTAAAAGAAATACTCTATATCGATATGAAAGAGTTAGTAGGAGAATCTGCTTTGGGTGGTATGGAGAAAGTAGCCTCTTTTCTTGGGTTTTCCCTCCCAAAAAATCAAGATTTTAATATACGCGTTAATGACTGGCTAACGCGAGTTATGCCTATAACGCTTACAATAAATGGACATAAAATTTTTGTAAGTGTTTTTGAGGGGCATTTTAGTTCAAGTGATGCGTTTCCACTTTATCATGCTAAAGATAAATGTTTGTATATCAAAAAAGACTACACCCATCACCTTTTTCCAAATAATAAATTTTATATATCTACGACCTCAAAGCACTTCCCTGATACATTGTATAGTGAGCTTTTTAAGATTATAGATTCTCAAATAAAAATGATATATGATAAAACTAAATTATATATTGATAATAAAGTTACTTTAGAAGTATTTATTTCAACTTTGGAGGCACACCCTAAGGTAGCATATGATTTAGCAGAAGTTATTGAAAAACAAATTATACATCTAAAAGAAAAATGCCCACAAATTGTAGAATCTTGGGGAAGTTATAAGATGTTTTTAACAATGTTAGAATCTAAGTAGTTTTTAGATTCTAGCTTAAGCTAGAATCTTTTAAGAATATTTAGAATTTTACAGCTCCAGTTGTAGCAAGTGGGATGATTCTATTTGAACCACTTGGATAAGATTCTTTTAGTGCTTTGCAGAATGTTCCACTATTTCCACCGCTATTTGGACCGCCATTTACACCGCTTATTTGGTTTGGATCAAAAATTAGATTTCCTGTAGTTGTATCTAACTGAATAATATGTCCACATCCACCAGTTTGATTGCTTCCACTTTGTGTTACAACATTACCAAGTGGTTCGATTCCAGGACCCTTTGCTCCACCACCACCTGTTCCGGCTTTCCATCTACCTCTATCTAATCCTCCTGTATCTATCATCCAATCACCCCATGAACTAAATCCAGTAGGAGTTGATGCTGTAGGGTCAATATTTTCTGCAAATACTCTTGCAGGGATTGCTTTTAATACAGAAGCAATATCACTTCTTGCCATTGCCACTTGTGCATCTGTCCTTGTTGTTACAAATCTAGGCACAGCAACTGCTGCTAAAACCCCTAGTATAACGATAACGAAAACCAACTCAATCATACTAAATCCACTTCTTTTCATTCCAAACTCCTTCTTAATAACAATTTCTTTTAACTCCAGTAGAGTAAAAGTAAATAGAATTTAAACATTTTTTTTTTGAATCTATTCTTAAAAGCTAATAATTATTTAGAAAAATTAATTTATTTTGAATCTGTCCTGTAAATTCGCTAACTACGCTACATTTTATTTTGAACAATAAAAACAATCTTTTGTCTTTTATAGATTCTAAACATTCAAAATTCCCCATACCTTTTGCAAATATGATTGATGCATTGTCAAAATATTTTTTTGCTTCGTCATTTGCAAAATCATATATAAAACCCGGAGATGGCACACCGCTATCTATTACATTGCATATTTCAAATAAACTTTTATGCTCTTTTATATCATTTAGCGTTAAATCATTTATGATTGGTTTTCCTCGCACGGCATAGGTGATTGTTATGTCATAATGTTGTTTTATAAATCTAAGCAATATTTCATCAAAATAATTTTCACCAGCATTATCTGCGATAAAAAGTATATTTTTTGCTCGGAGTAGGGCATTTTTAAATTTATCAATATCATTGATTGCAAATTCTTCATTCATTGTTTTTTGTAAGGCATATTGAATATCTTCGCTATTTTGCGAACCATAATCAATAGCATTTCCAATTACAGAGGCTTTGAGTGCTTGAGATAGGGTATTTGCTCTTAGGGTTTTGCTAATTATTTTTGCAAGATTAATAGAATCTTGTTTTATTTGTTTGTATGGATCATCACATTTTAGATTCTTAGCTAGGATTTCATATATCTTTATAGCAGCTTGTGGTGGGGGTAAATTTGTATCTAACTTTTCAATTTTATTTTTTATTACATCTAGTATTTCTTCATTTTTACCATTTAAAAAACGTTTAATTTGATGATATAGGCATATTTTGCATTCATTTTTTAGATTCAAAAAAAATCCTTAGATATTATTAGTTTTATTTAGTGTTTTACCCCACATAAGCTTGTATTTTCTGTTTATAGATTCTAATTCTTGTTTTTTTTGCTCTAATTCTATGCGGAGATTCTCAATCATCTTTTTATCATCCATTTGGGCTTCTTTTGCACTAAGTAGAGAATCTTTTAGAAATTGATTTTCATTTTTTATCGCTAGAATCGTTTCATTTTTTGCTTCTACGACTTTTTCATGCAAATTTAATATAGTTCCAATGCTTTGTTCTACAAAATCAGAATCCAAGCTTTTTGCTACAAGCGTATTTTGTGTAGTTTTTATGAGTGCATTTGTGCCACTAATGCTATCAACATACAAAGCATCATTGATGTATTTAGCATTTATTTGATTGCTTGTAATCATTTTTTTTGCTTGTTCTGCATTAAGTCCTGTGATATTTAGAAATTCTTCAAATCTAATCCAGTTTTCTTTCATTTATACAATCCTAATTTCTATCTCATTTGAATCTAACTCAACTTTTTTACTTTTAATTACTCTATCTTCTATTAGTTTTCCATTAAGTTCAGCATTGCTCAAAGCAAGAATTTGCATAGCCAAATACGCCGCATTTATCGCTCCACTTTTACCAATAGCCATTGTTGCAACAGGGATTCCACTTGGCATTTGTGCGGTTGATAAAAGCGAATCCAATCCATTTAGCGAGCTAGAATCTAGTGGCACTCCAATTACTGGCTTTGTAGTAATAGCTGCTATACTTCCTGCAAGGTGTGCAGCCATACCAGCAGCAGCAATAAATACACAAGCTCCTCTATTTTGTGCCTCATTGATATATTCTTTTGTTCTTTGGGGGCTTCTGTGTGCAGAGCTTATTGTTACTTCAAATGCGCAGTCAAATTTTTTTAGCACATCTACACATTCTTGCATAATATTCCAATCGCTTTTACTTCCCATAATAATGCTTATAAATTCCATTTTTACCCTTTTATTTTTTTTGATTTTGTTATTTTACAGGGTTTTGCCTTTTATTTTTTATAAATGATTTTATTAAAAACATAGTAGCTATGAAAAATGAGATTAACCCAAAAACTAAAAACATATTTAAAAGCCCAAATTTTCCAACAATAGGTTGTGTAAGAAGTGGTGAGGAAAATTGAGCAATAAAAACTGAACTCACCAAGAATCCATATGCTTTTGCTCTATTATGTTGATTTGTTAGCGAGAAAAGCCAAATTGAATTTGTTATAAGAAGGATTCCAAGTCCAAATCCAATAGCACTAAGTGCAATTAATGTCATAGGATATGATTGAAATATTTTTATGATACATAGTCCAATGCCAATAGCACCAAAACATAGGCTATACATAGAATATAGGCTTAAGACTTGTCTAATTTTTGTATAAAAAATAGATACGCTAGCACTACATATAAAAATAAGTGCTAAGCCATAACCTATAAAATCTCCACTTTTTTGTAATATATTTGTTATTACAAATGGCACTTGTGTAGGTGCTATGTAAAATAATGCTATCCCTAAAAAACTAAATGTATAAATTGGCAAAAATGTAAAAAAATTAAAATTTATATCTTTTATATTTTTATTTATCATATCGCTTTTTTTAGGCTCAAATAATAAAAAAATTGCAAAAAGAAAAATCACAAATGCAATGCCATATATCAAAAATGGATATCTCCAAGATATTTTTGCTAAAAATCCTCCCAAAATTACGCATATAGCACTAATAAATGCATAACCTAAACTCTTAGCTATTAGTGCTTTTTCTCTTTTTGTGCCTGTATAATAATCTGCTATTAATGCGCTAGCTCCAGTCATCACAAATGCATTTGCTATACCAAATATAGCCCTAGATATTAAAATATAATAAATATTATCTAAGAAAAATCCGCTAACTCCGCTAATTCCCCAAATAAGCATTGCTGGATATAAAAGATTTAATCGTTTATATTTATCAAATAAATATCCACTAATTGGTGAGAAAAAGACGATAAATATTGCTGGTATTGTCAAAACTAATTTTGATAAATAAGCGATATTTGCTACATTATTAAAATGTTTTTCTAAATATGGCAATGATGGTGCTATCACAATACTTCCAAGTGCTGTCATAGCAGATATACAAAGTAATATAAAATAAAAAAATCTTGTATCTACTAATTTTTGTTTATTCATTGCAAAATAGTTTTTCTAATGTATTATCAAAAAGCACTGCTTCAAACTCAATAATCTCATATGTTGCAGTTTGATTTAGATAAAAAGGATCATTTTTTGCAAAATTATCTGCTTGTGCCATATCTTTAAATTTACCAATGATAATTCCACCAAGCTTGTTATTATATTCTTTGTGCGGACCACTTAATAAAAGCAATTTATTTTTGTATCCTTCTTTTAGATAATCTCTATGCATAGGACGTATTTTTTCTACTATTTCTATAGGCTTGATGTATGTTATTTTTATCAAAAAAAGTTTATTCATTTATTTTCCTTTAGTTCATCTATCATTATTACTTCATCGTGATTTAGCGGTGTATATTTTGTATCTTGGATTCTATACCATTTTAGAGTAATGCCAATAATACCAAAACTATCAATGCTAGTTTTTATAAAAAGTGTATTTTTATCCTGCGATAAATGTGCTTCAGCATAATAAACACCACCATTATTTGGATTGTAGATTCTGCCATTTACCCATTTTTTTCCATTAAATTCTAAATTTGATAGAAATATTTTGCCTTTTAGATTGTTTGCATTTTTATTTTCATCATCTAAGATTCTAGGAACTAGCTTGTCACCTGCTTTTTTAGCATATGCAAATGCGTATGCATGCGCAATTTTATCTTGTGTAAAAATCTCACCAATTGATGCAAACCCCTCTATTTCCTCTGGTATTTCCCATATACCATTTATATCATTTTCATTTATTTTTGTATCTGCAAAGAGCTGCATTGCAAATATTATTAAATATATTATTATTTTCATTTATTTCTTATTTATCCAAAATCTAAAGTTAAAAGCGTGTATTATAACAATTTAAGATTAATTATGGGATTTTTAAATGAAAGATAAAACATTGCAATATATAAAATCATCTCCACCAAATTCACAAATAGAAAAAATACTACACAAAATAACAAAACCAACTTATGTGCTAGAAATCTCAAAACTAAGATACAACTTAGAGATTTTAGATTATGTTCAAAAAAATACTGGTGCAAAGATTTTACTTGCATTAAAGGGTTTTGCATTTTGGAGTAGTTTTGATTTGGTTTCAAAATATTTAAGTGGCATTACAGCAAGCGGAATCTATGAGGCAAGACTTGGATTTGAAGAATTTAAAAAATATAATAAAGATTCTCAAATCGCAGTATTTTCACCTGCATTTAGTAAAAAAGAGATTTTAGAATTGCTTCCTATTTCAAATCATATTATTTTTAATTCTATCAATCAATTAGAGATGTTTTATCCATTATTAAATGGATATGATATCGATATAGGGCTTAGAGTGAATCCACTTTATTCTGAAGTAAGCCCTGCAATTTATAATCCTTGTATAGATGGCTCTAGGCTTGGAATGATTCCTAGCGAATTTAAAAAAGGATTGCATTTGTTATCAAAAGTTAGTGGAATTCATTTTCATACTCATTGTGAGCAAAATAGTGATGCACTGCAAAGAACATTAATCCATTTTAAAAAGCATTTTGGAGAATATATAAAAGATATGAAATGGGTAAATTTTGGTGGCGGACATCATATCACAAGAAATGATTATGATATAGATTTATTGATTAAAATCATCAATGATTTTAGAGATGAATTTGGGGGTATAGATGTATATTTAGAGCCAGGTGAAGCTGTAGGTTGGCAAACTGGAAGCTTAGTAGGAGAAGTAAGAGATATTATCACAAATAAATATAAAATTGCAATTACAAATCTAAGTGCAGCAGCTCATATGCCAGATTGTCTTGAAATGCCATATATACCACAAATTCGCGGTGCAAAAATAATCAATTTAGAATCTATTGATAATGATTTTTCATATAGACTTGGAGCACCAAGCTGCCTTGCTGGTGATGTAATAGGTGATTATGAATTTGATAAAGAGCTAAAAATCGGCGATAAAATCATTATAGAGGATATGATTCACTATACAATCGTAAAAAATAATACTTTTAATGGAATCCCACTTCCAGATTTGGCTATCTTAAAAGAAAATGGAGATTTTGAAATTGTGCGTGAGTTTGGCTATGATGATTATAAATATAGAAATGGGTAGAATCTGAAATAGATTCTACTTTTATGCAACCTTAGTATTTGATTTTTTTATTTTAATTTTTCTTTTAAAATCTCATTTACTTTTGCTGGATTTACACCTTTTAGATTTTTTAATACTTGTCCTACAAAAAATCCAAGTAATTTTTCTTTACCATTTTTGTATTCTTCTACTTTATCACTATTTGCATTAATCACTTCATCTACTACTTTTATTATTGCCCCATCATCATTTACTTGCTCTAAACCTAGTGATTTTATAAAGTGATCTACATCATTATTTTTAGATTCTAGCATTGCATCTAGAATCTCTTTTGCACTTTTTCCGCTTATCTTACCCTCATCAATTCGCTTTACTAAAGTAGCCAATCCTAGCGAAGTGATGCCGCAATTATTTAGATTTACTTCACCTTTGAGTTTTCCAAGCAATTCTACTAAAAGCCAAGATGAACTATTTTTTATACTTGCACCAAAAGATAACATATCTTCAAAAAATCTTGCCATTTCAAGCGAGCTAATGAGAATCTTTGCATCATCTTTTTTGATATTTAATTCATTTACAAATCTATTTAGCTTTTCATCTGGTAATTCTGGCAAATTTTTACAACTATCAAGTAAGTCTTGCGGGATATGCACTCTTAATAAGTCAGGGTCACTAAAATAACGATAATCAGCAGATTCTTCTTTGTTTCGCATACTTCTTGTAGTGCCTTTTTGTGTATCAAAAAGCCTTGTTTCTTGGACTATTTCACTTTTATATACTCCATCTTCCCATGCTTGTATTTGTCTTTCTACTTCATAATCAATAGCTTTTTGAATAAATTTAAAACTATTTAGGTTTTTTATTTCAACTCTTGTATAAAAATTACTATCTCCTTTTGGGCGGATTGATACATTTGCATCACAACGAAAGCTCCCTTCTTGCATATTTGCATCAGAGATTTCTATAAAACGCACGATTGAATGGAGTTTTTTAAGATATGCGATAGCTTCATTGCTACTTCTCATATCAGGCTCACTTACGATTTCAAGTAGTGGCGTGCAAGCACGATTTAAATCAACTTGTGAATAATTGTCTTGATGTATATTTTTTCCGGCATCTTCTTCTAAATGTGCTCTTGTGATATTTATAGTTTTATTTGTATCACCAACTTCAATATTTATACTTCCTTTGCCTACGATCGGTCGTTCAAATTGGCTTATTTGATAAGCTTTTGGTAAATCTGGATAAAAATAATTTTTTCTTGCAAATATAGAATCTTGATTAATCTGTGCGTTTATCGCATTTCCAAATAAAATTGCTTTTTTTAAAGCTTCTTTGTTTAATACAGGTAATGCTCCGGGCAATCCCAAACAAGTAGGGCAGACATTTGTATTTGCATTTTCTCCAAAGCTTGTAGCACATGAGCAAAAAATCTTTGTTTTTGTACTTAGCTGAACATGCACTTCTAGTCCAATGATAGTTTCAAAATCCATATAAAAACCTTTAAAAATAAATGCAAGATTCTACTTGCAAATTTATTAAATGGCACTTTAATTTAAAAATCAAATTTTAGCTACATTCATACTTAGACAATGCAAAGAACCGCCTTGTCTTAAAAAGATTCTAGAATCTATTGGTATTATTTCTCTATCTTTACATATTTTTTTAAAAATATTTATTGCAATCTTGTCATTTTCATCATCAAATATTGGCACAAGCAGGGCATTATTGATAAATAAAAAGTTTATGTAGCTAGCAGGAAGTCTTTTGTTTTTATAAAATACTGCTTTTGGCATAGGAATTGGTATGAGAGAAAAAGATTTATTATCTAAATTTTTTAACTTTTTTAATTCATTTTCCATTTTATTTAGAGCATGAAAATGTTCATCATTTTCATCATAGCATTTTAGATAACAAATAGTATTTTTATCCACAAATCTAGCTAAATTATCGATATGACAATCTGTATCATCACCGCTTAAATAGCCATTATCAAGCCATAGAATCTTTTTTACATTAAAATATTTTTTTAGCTTTTTAGTTATTTTTTCTTTGCTAATATTATTTCTATTTTTTTCTAAAAGACATGTTGATGTAGTCAAAATTATTCCATTTCCATTGCTATCAATGCTGCCACCTTCTAAAATAAAATGCTTTGATTTTAGTTTTGTATTTTTGAAAATATTTGTAGCAAATAGTTTTCTTGATACTTGATTATCAAGATATGCAGGATATTTCATACCCCACGCATTAAATACAAAATCAAGAAAAACAATTTTATTATTTTTCTTGCAGCTAATCATGCAAAAATCCCTGCACCAAGTATCATTTGTAGCAATATTTATTAGTAGAATCTGTTTATTATTTTTTAGTTTTTTTATATCTTTTTCATATTTATAAAGCATAATGACTTTTTGAAATCTTGCAATCTCTTTTGCAAATCTAATCATTTTATCTTGTGCTTCTATTAAATACTCACTCCAATCACTATCAATATGTGGCATAGCAAGTATAGTATAGCTTTGTTTTTCCCATTCACCTATAAACCTTAATTCTTTATTTTGCATTTTTATCCTTACGATATTTTAGGTTATAATTTTAACAAAAAGAGCGTTGTATTTTGGATTTGATTTTAAGTATTGAAAGCAGTTGTGATGATAGCAGTATTGCAATAACAAGAATAGATGATTATAAAATTTTATTTCATCAAAAAATTTCTCAAGACTTAGAGCATTCAAATTATGGCGGTGTAGTGCCAGAAATCGCTTCAAGACTTCATGCTGTGATGTTACCAAAAATACTTTGCAATCTAAGAGATAAAAATATTGATTTTGGTGATATTGCAGGGATAGCAGTTACAAATGAACCAGGGCTTAGCGTATCGCTTATTGAAGGTGTGATGATGGCAAAAGCACTTCATTTAAGCCTCAAAGCTCCACTTTTAAATATAAATCACCTAAAAGGGCATATTTATTCTTTATTTTTAGAAAAAGAGAGTATTTTTCCACTTGCTATTTTATTGCTATCTGGCGGACATACCTTGATAATAGAGGCTTATTCTTATAATGATATTAGGATTATTGCAGGCACTCTTGATGATAGTTTTGGTGAGGCATTTGATAAGGTTGCAAAAATGCTAAGTCTTTCGTATCCTGGAGGTCCTATCATAGAATCTAGAGCAAAAAATGGAAAAGATAATATCACTTTTCCAATCCCACTTATTCACAATAAAGATCTTGCATTTAGTTTTTCTGGGCTTAAAAATGCTGTGAGATTATTTTTGCAAGATAAAAAACTTAATGACAATTTGATAGATGATATTTGTTTTGCATTTCAAAAAAGCGCTATTTCACATATCATTAAAAAAAGTAAAATTTATTTAGAATCTAGTGCAAAAAATATTAAATATTTTGGTGTTGTTGGTGGAGCAAGCGCAAATATGGTTTTACGAGAGAATCTTATTTCATTGTGTAATGATTATAATAAAGAGATTTTATTTGCACCGCTAGAATTTTGTAGTGACAATGCAGCGATGATTGGCAGATGCGCTATTGAGGCGTATAAATTGAAACAATTTATAGATATGAATGATTTAGATATTTCACCAAAATCAAGATTCTAAATCCCATTTATCAAAACTTTCTTTTACGCAAAATAGCACACTATCCATACAGCCAGCGAGGCAAAATAGCCATTGTTTATGTGCAAAAAGCCATTCTATTTTTTTTACTTGGATTTCTATTTCATTGCTTGTGTGTTTTGTAATAATTTTTGCAAGTTCCATTTCTTGATGAAAAATATATGCTTGTGAAGCTTCATTGAAAATACTAATAAATTTCTTGCTTTTAAATAGTCCTTTTATCTCTTCAATCTCATCAAATATACTCTCTAAGCTCTTAAAATCAAAAGATTCTATATTATTTTGTTTGTTTAATTCTTCTAATTCATCTACTTTTTTTGCAACCCTTAAGAATAGATTCTCTATTTTTTGTTTTTTTGCATTTCCATATTTTAGAATCTCTTCTACTTTTTTTCTTGCTATTTTTAGATTGCTTTGTATTTGGGATTGATTTGGTTTTGTTAGTTTTATTTGTTTTTTTGTGCAAGTTGTATCTATATCTTTTGTAGCCTCTTTAAAGCTAAGTTCTATTGTGCCAGGTATGTGAGCACCACCTTCTGTAGCATTTATGACTTTTATCCTATCTTTTGTATCATATATATCTTTTACAAAAAAAGTCCAAAATAGCTTCCAAACTTTTGTAGATTCTACCATTTCATTATTACCATATTTTGTGCTTCCATATTTTGGTAGAAAAATATTAGAATCTTGTTTTTTTATTTCTCTTTCACCATATACTGCACCTATGCTATGACTTGTGCCATCATCTCCAAAAGCTAAATCTTGCCCTATCAATATACATTTCTCAAAGCCACAATGCACAACTAGCTCATAAGCCATATTTGCAGCACTCATTCCAATGCCTAAATATCCATATTCATCAAATCCAAAATAATGCGTATATCCAAATGGTCGCTCACTAATTTGTAATTCCCCACCTTTGCTTTGAATTTCTTTTATTAAATCTTGATGGACAATTGATGTAGCTTCAAATATAACATTATTAAAATATTCTTTTGGTGTGTCTTTGTAGAATCTAGCACTTTCTTTTACTCTTTCTAATGATAAAACAATATCTGGTTTGATATCGTTTTTTGAGAGTATTGGAAATGATGCATCAATGCAAAATATACTTACATATGGCGCTATTTCTTTTAATCTTTTTAGCTGTTTATTTAGTGATGGACCAGTTGAAACTATGATAGCAGTATTTGTATTTTTTGCATTTTTTATTAAATTTATTAGGCTTGGGGTTTGAAGCATTAAAGGAAGATTCTCTATATGTTGTTTTACCCCTGTGATTGCATCTTTTGAATCATTTCCTATACTTATTACACCATGTTCAATAATCTCAATAAATAGCTTATTTATCCTACTTGCTTCATCTATAAACAAATCATAATATTCATTAAAAATATGCAAATTATATAGTTTTGTATATATTAATGCGTAGCGATTTTGGTGTAAAAATGGTGATAAAGTCTCTATACTCTGATTTTTTGAATATAGCAAAATAAGTCTTTTTGATTTTAACTCTTCTTTAAAATCTACTAGATTTAGCACGCTAAATAATATTTCTATATTTGGCTCAATGACAATTAATCGCTTAATATTTTGATTTGCAATTAGTATTTTATAAAAGATTCCATTGCCAATACCAAAACAATAAAAATACGGATATAGGCTAAATTCATTAAATTCATTTATTTTATTGATGGTGAAATCAACGCCATTTTTATCAAACAAGAATCTATTATGTTTTTTATCAAAAAAGTTTATATCTGCAGAATCTTTGCCTATGAAAATCTCAAGATTTTCATTTGGCTTTATATTTATTAATAATTCATATAAAGTAGAATCTATTGTTTTTATAACTTCAAGATTCTTTGAATAAATATCCATTATTTAATCGATTTATTGAAGCAATCTTAGGACATTTTGTTGAACTAGATTTGCTTGTGCCATAGCAAAGCTACCTGATTGTGCCAATATATTGTGCTTGCTAAATGTCGCACTCTCTGCGGCAAAATCCACATCTCTAATTAGAGATTCTGCTGCTTTTACATTTACTTGCGTAACAGATACATTATTTATTGTTGCGATAAGTTGGATTTGTGCTGAACCAATATCTGCTCTAATTTTATCAAGCTGCGCTCTTGCAGATTCTGCCATATCCATTACAACCATCGCACCTCTTAGACTTGTTACACCTGCACCAATACCATTGATATTTAATTGTGCTTGTGCGACATTTGCATTTGCTCCAGATGCAGAAGCGATATTTGCATCAAATTCACCTCTTAGTGCTCTTAGATTTACTGTGTATTCTGCTATTCCTTGTTCAGAATGGAATCCTACATGGCTATAATTCACACCAGATATAATAATATCTCTTGCATCTGTCCTAACCAAGCTTAAACGTCCAACTACTGCATGAGTATCTCCATCAATTCCAGTAAAGTTTCCACCGCCAAAGACTTCATGTCCTTCAAGTGTTTTTATACTAATTGCGCGTCCATCTATGCTTCTTAGATTCATTCTTCCTGTAATATCTGTAAATGCCTCAACCCCTGTTCTCTCTTTTACGGAATTGATTGCATTTATCAATCTTCCATCAGAATCATTTTTTCTAACATCATTTATAGCACCAATTTGGACACCATTTATTGTAAGCCCTCGAATTGTTCCAGACATAACAGCACTGCTTCCTGTTGCCATGACATTATATGATGCTCTCATACCAAGCTTATCTGAATATCTATTGATTACTTCACTTAGCACGCCTATACCTGTTCCTGCAGATGTAGAGATTTTAACAGTTTCTAATTCATAACTATTTACGCCATCTACTTCAATTGCTTTTAGTGCTACTTCTGTTAGATTGTCCTTGCCATTTTCTGGCTCCATACCAGAACCAGAAAATGATGAACTCTCCATTCTTACATGTCCTATTTTATCACTACTTGTTGGTCCTATGGAAGCTTTTATGGTAGTATTTGAATATGCACCAATTTGAAATTCTTTATTTGAGAAGCTACCAGATAGCATTTGTTGCCCATTGAAACTTGTTGTATTTGCAATATTATCTAACTCTTCTAGTAACCTTATAATATCACTTTGCAAAGCTCTTCTGCTTTCTGTTGTTTGCCCATCTTGTGCAGCTTGCACGGCTTTTGTTTTTATTGTGTCTAGAATCTTTAATTGCTCATCCATAGCTTTATCGGCAACTTGTATCATACCGATTGCATCATTTGCATTTCTAACAGCCTGCCCTAAAGCTTCTGATTGAGAACGAAGACTATCTGCGATAGCCATACCAGAAGCGTCATCCGCTGCTTTATTTAATCTCAGTCCTGAGCTAAGTTTTTCTAGTGAATTGTGGATACTTCTATTATTTTGCACACCTATTGTATGTGCATTTAATGCAGAAATATTTGTATTAATCCTAAAACTCATATTGCTTCCTTTGCTTTTAAAATTTAGCAATATAAAGCAAATAGTATTCCATTATTTTTTTAATTAAATTTTACTTGCAAGATTCTTTTGTGTTAAAATGCTAAATTTTTATAACAAATGCAAGGAAAATACTTGAAGTTAATAATAGTAGAATCGCCTGCTAAGGCTAAAACAATCAAAAATTTTTTAAGTGATGATTATGTAGTTATCGCTTCAAAAGGACATATTAGAGATCTTCCAAAATATAATTTTGGAATCAAAATAGATGATAAGCATTTTAATCCAGAATACGAAGTGTCAAAAGACCATAAAGATGTGATAGAACAAATCAAAAAATTAGCAAATAAAGCAGATGTCATTTATATCGCAACTGATGAAGATAGAGAAGGTGAAGCAATAGGCTACCATATAAATCAAATCATTAATAAAAATGTATCTTTTCCACGCATTGTATTTCATGAGATTACAAAAAAAGCAATATTAGATTCTCTTAAAAATCCTAGAGATATAAATATAGATATGGTAAATGCACAGCAAACTAGAAGATTACTCGATAGAATCGTAGGATTCAAGCTAAGTCCTCTTTTAAATCAAAAAATACAAAAAGGACTTAGTGCAGGTAGAGTGCAAAGCAGTGCATTAAAACTTGTTGTTGATAAGGAAAAAGAGATTAGAGGATTTAAACCAATTACTTATTTTAGTATTGATGCAGTTTTTAAAAATGGCAAGGACAAAGTAGAATCTATCCTAGTAGAATGGGAAGGGAAAAAGATAGATAAACTCACATTGCAAGATAAATTACAAGCACAAGATATACATAGATACATACAAGATTCTAGCTTTGTTGTCCAAGAAATAGATATAAAAAATAAAAAAGTATCCCCACCACCGCCATTTATGACTTCAAGTTTGCAACAAAGCGCATCTAGCAATCTTGGATATTCGCCATCAAAGACTATGCAAATTGCTCAAAAATTATATGAGGGTGCATTGAGTGATCAAGGTGTTATGGGGCTTATTACATATATGAGGACAGATAGTTTAAATATCGCTAAAGTTGCACAAGATGAAGCAAGGAAACTCATTGAAGAGAGTTTTGGAGAATCTTATATTCCAAAAAAACCAAGAATCTACACTACAAAGCAAAAATCTGCACAAGAAGCACATGAAGCCATTCGTCCAACAAGAATTGATTTTACTCCAAGTATCGCAAAAGATTATCTAAAAGGCGATGAGCTAAAACTTTATACATTAATTTATAATAGATTTTTAGCTTCACAAAGCAGTGATGCGATATTTGAATCTCAAAGTTTATTTATAAGTGATAAAAAAGCTGTATTTAAAGCTAGTGGCTCAAAGCTTATTTTTGATGGATTTCATAAGATTCTAGGAAGTGGCGATAAAGATAAGATTCTCTCTCCTTTAAAGAAAGGTTCTAATTTAGATCTTGATAAATGTGAGCTAAACACTCACCAAACAGAGCCACCAGCTAGATTCTCTGAAGCTTCACTTGTAAAAATGTTAGAAGGATTAGGTATCGGGCGTCCAAGCACATATGCACCAACAATAGCACTTTTATCTAATAGAGAATATATAAAGATTGAAAAAAAGCAGATTTTTGCTACGGATATATCATTTGTAGTCATTGATATGCTAGAGAAGAATTTTTTAGAGATTGTAGATTCTAGTTTTACTGCAAAGTTAGAAGAAAAGCTAGATAAAATCGCAGATTCTAAGCTTGATTGGCAAAGTGTTTTGTGGGATTTTTATGAACCTTTTAATAAAAAAGTAAGCGATGGTAAAACAAATATAGCTTCACTAAAAGTAGTAAAACAAACAGGAGAATCTTGTCCAAATTGTGGGAAAGAGCTTGTAATTAGAAATGGCAGATATGGTGAATTTATAGCTTGCAGCGGATATCCAAAATGTAAATATATAAAAGGAGAAAAAGAAAGCGATATAATCGATGAGAAATGCGAAATTTGCGGCAAGGATATGGTAAAAAAAGTCGGTAGATATGGCGAATTTATAGCTTGCAGCGGATATCCAAAATGTAAAAATATAAAAAATCAAAAACAAGTATCAAAAAATATATTAGAGGGAGTAAATTGCCCAATGTGTGGTGGAGATATCATAAAAAGATTCTCTAAAAGAAGGGCATTTTATGGTTGTTCTAATTATCCAAAATGTAATTTTATAAGCAATGATGAGCCAACAAATAATAAATGTGAGGAATGCGGCTATCTAATGGCAAAAAAAGAAACAAAAAGTAAAAAATATCTTTATTGTTTAAAATGTAAAGCTAAAGTTGATATAAAAGAATGATAAAAGAGATTTTATGAAAAAAGTATTTTTATGCTCAATTAGCAATGTAACAAGTGGTGCGTGCAAGGAAGATTGTGCATATTGCACTCAAAGTATAAAATACAATACAAATATAGCAGTCTATAAAAATAAACCAGAAGAAAAAGTTTTACAAGAAGCTAAAAGATTAGCAAAACTTGGTGCAAGTGGATTTTGTCTTGTTACTTCTGGACTTGGGCTAGATTCTAATAAATGCGATTATATAGCAAAACTTGCTTCAAGTATTAAAGCAGAATTGCCAAAAATGCTGCTTATTGCGTGTTGTGGCAAGGCTGACATAGAATCTTTAAAATATCTAAAAGCAAATGGAATAGATAGTTACAATCACAATTTAGAGACAGCTAAGAGCTATTTTGAGCATATTTGCACTACACATAGTTTTAATTCTAGATTTGAAACTTGTCAAAATGTTTTGAGTGCAGGCTTAAAACTTTGTAGTGGTGGGATCTTTGGTTTAGGAGAGAATATGAATCAGAGGATAGAGTTTTTAAAATCATTAGAAGAATTAAATCCACATAGCTCACCTATTAATTTTTTTATCCCAAACAAAGCCCTTCCTATAAAAGAGCAAGTAATAAATAGAGATGAGGCATTAGAGTGTATTATACTTGCAAGAGAAATATTAAGTGATTCTATTTTAATGCTTGCAGGTGGCAGAGAAGTGGTATTTGGAGAAAATCAAAAAGAAATATTTGATTATGGGATAGATTCTATTGTGCTTGGAGATTATCTCACTACAAATGGCGAAGTACCAAATAAAGATTTATTAATGCTTCAAGAATATAATCTAAAAATAGGTCATTTATTGCAAGATAGACAATGTTCTGTGAGTTAGATTTTTATAGAAATATTTAGATTCCATCCTAAAATCTAGGCTAAAGCAAAAAATAATTTGAATTTATTAAGAGAAATATTTTAGATTCTAACCCATAGGCTAGAATCTAGAGTTTTAAAAGGATCTTAGAATTTCACTGCTCCAGTAGTTGCAAGTGGGATAATTCTATTTGATCCACTTGGATAAGATTCTTTTAGTGCTTTACAAAATGTCCCAGCATTTCCGTGATTAGATAGATTGATATTTTCAGGTTTAAATTGTAGATTACCAGTTGTAGTATCTAGCACTATTACTGCTCCACAGCCACCAGTTGTATTTGTTGATCCTCCATTTTGTGTTACATTTCCAATTGGTTGGATCCCATTGTTTCCATTTGCACCATTTCCACCAACTTGCCATCTACCTCGATCAAGTCCTCCTGTATCTATCATCCACTCACCCCAAGAGCTAAATCCAGTAGGAGTTGATGCTGTAGGGTCTAGATTTTCTGCAAAAACTCTTGCAGGGATTGCTTTTAGTGTAGAGGCAATATCACTTCTTGCCATTGCCACTTGTGCATCTGTCCTTGTTGTTACAAATCTAGGCACAGCCACTGCTGCCAAAACTCCTAGTATAACGATAACAAATACCAACTCAATCATTGAGAAACCACTTCTTTTCATTTTCTTTCCTTTTTAAAAGATTTCTTAAATCCATTAGGATAAAAGTTAATGAAATTTAAACATTTTTTTTTTGAATATTTCCTTAAAAGCTAAAAATATTTATTTTTTATTTATAGTCATTTATTTTGTATTTTTTCTAGCCATTCTTTTAGATTTTTTTCAAAACCTATATCGCTCCAGCGGACAAATTTTATATCTTTTATATCATTTGGTAGATAATTTTGCTTTACATAGCCTCCAAAATTATGTGGATATTTGTAATCTTTATGAAAATGTGAAATATTATTTGGAACTTTATGATTTGGATTGTCTTTGATAAAGGCAATGGCGTCATCTATGGCTTTGTATGCTGTATTTGATTTTGGTGAGCAAGCTAGATAAATTACACATTGACTTAAAATTATTCTAGATTCTGGATAGCCTATTTTTTCTACTGCAAGCATCGTATTTGTCGCTATATTTAGTGCATTTGGATTTGCATTTCCTATATCTTCGCTAGCTAGTATCACAAGTCTTCTTGCTATAAATTCTGGATTTTCTCCTGCTACAATTAGTCTTGCTAGATAATACAAAGCCGCATTTTCATCGCTTCCTCTTATGCTTTTAATCATCGCAGATATTAAATCATAATGAGTAGAATCCTCGCTTATACCTTCATTTAGTGATACAGGACGGATTTGTTTTAGATTTTGGAGGTTTGGATCATCTTTTGAAAGTTCAAGTAGATTTAGCATAGCTCTTGCATCACCATTGCTTGTATTTATTATGTATTGTTTAGAATCTTCATCTATTTTTATATTATTTTTTTTGATTGCAAGTTCTAGGATTTCTAATAATTCAAGCTTATTTAATGCATAAAATTCAAATATCATACAACGCGAGCGAATCGCACTTGTAAGGCTTCTATAAGGGTTATAAGTAGAAGCTCCAAATATGATTGCATCAAAATTTTCCATTATAGGGAGCAGGACTTCTTGTTGATTTTTGCTAAGTCTATGAATTTCATCTATAAAAATTATAGGCTTTATTAATGTGCCTTTGTATTTTGCTATTTTATTTCTTAGCTCATCAATTTTTATTGAGGTTGCGTTAAATTCTATGAATTCACCGCCAAATTCATTTGCTAAGATTCTAGCAAGCGAGGTTTTACCAACTCCAGGAGGTCCATAGAAAAAACAATGCATTGGAGTATTGTTTTTTATCATATTGCTTATGGGTTTATTAACCCCAACTAAATGTTTTTGTCCTATAAAATCATCAATATTATTTGGACGCTCTTTTAATGCAAGCATTATTTTTTAAATATGATTACATCATAAGAATTTCGTTTTACTGATATACTATTTTTCTTATTATCTTGTTTATCAATAGAGCTCTGCAATTCTTCTATCGTAGAATCTAATTCATCTAATTTATCTTTTAATCGCAAGATTATATCAACACCTGCAAGATTTACTCCCAAATCTCTTGTAAGTCTAAGTATCGTTTTTATTTTGTCTATATCTTTTTGTGAATAAAGACGCATTTTTCCATCTGTCCTTCCTGGTTCTATCAACCCTTCTTTTTCATATTGTCTTAGAGTTTGAGGGTGGATTGATAGAATCCTTGCTACTACACTTATTAAAAAAACTGGTTCTTCATAGCTATGCATATTTACTCCTTTATTGTGGTAATTTTTCTTGCATAAGTTTTGATAATTTTTCATCAATTGTATCAATTGGCGGTAAAATCACATTTGTAATAAGCATCAAATCACCTATTTTATTTGTTTTTCTATCTTTTATACCTTGTTCTTTGATTCTTAATTTTTGATTATTTTTTGTATTTTGTGGAATTGTTAGCATCACTTCTTTATATGGAGTGCTGACTTTGATTTTTCCCCCAAATAATGCGATTTTAAGGGGAATATCAATAGTTTTATACAATACATTTTCTTTTATTTCATATTCACTTGATTGTGCAACTATCACTTTTAATAATAGATTCCCAGTTCTTCCACCGGCTTTTTTGCCTTTGTTTGCGATTCTAAGTGTTTCATTGTTTTTAATTCCTGCTGGAATCTTTATATCAAATTTTAAACCATTATTATTATAATGATAGCTTCCGCCAAGCAATGCACTCTCAAATGGAATTGTAATTTGATCATTTAAATCTAGAGCACTATCATCAAATCTATTATCAAATCCACCAAATCCTCCAAAGCTACCAAATCCACCAAAACTTCCACCACCAAAGCTACCACCGCCAAAACCGCCTTTTGCTCCACCACCAAATATAGAAGCCAAAATATCATCGATATTTACATTTTGATTACTTCTTGCAAAATCACTAAAGTTTTGCCCGCCAAACATGCTATCACCAAATTGATCATATTGTGCGCGTTTATTTTCATCACTCAATATTTCATATGCTGCATTTATTTCTTTAAATTTTTCTTCTGCACCTTTTTCTTTATTTATATCTGGGTGATATTGCCTTGCAAGTTTTCTATATGCTTTTTTAATATCATCACTTGATGCATTTTGTGAGATTCCTAATGTGTCGTATAGACTTTTATTCATCGCTTAATAATCCTTTTACTATTTTACTCTTTAGCGTAATTGTATCATAAAAGTTAAATAAATATACTAAAGTTTTTATATAAAATTAATTAAATGCAAATTTTATTTTAGCTAGAATCCAAAGAATTGTTTGTATTATTTAAGGATATTTATGCCACTAAAAGATATATTAGATTATGGTTGTTTAGGATTTCTTGGATTTTTAAGTATTATCGTTGTTAGCCTCATTTTAGAGAGATTGTATATTTATAGAAAAATTGATGTTGCTAGCTATGATGAAAAAAAGGCTTTAGAGATAGATTTGACAAATAATCTTACTTTGATAGCTACTATTGGTTCAAATGCACCATATGTAGGGCTTCTTGGAACAGTTGGTGGAATAATGCTTACTTTTATAGAAATTGGTAATAATGATATGGTAAATACAGGAGCTATTATGACAGGACTTGCTCTTGCACTAAAAGCAACTGCAATGGGGCTAATTGTCGCTATTCCCGCAATAGTTTCTTATAATTTATTACTTAGAAAGAGTGAAGTTTTACTTTTGAAATGGGATTTAATCCATCAAAATAATGATTATATGATTTAAGGAATATGTTTTGAAAAAGATAGATTCTCTTAATCTTGTTCCATTTATTGATATTGTTCTTGTTTTGCTTGTGATTGTGCTAACTAGTGCTACTTTTATATCTAGAAGTCACATTGATATTGATATTCCAAAAGTTGATAATGCAAATAGCAATACAAGTAAGATAGACAATGAAGATACAATTATTACAATCAATAAAAATGGAGAATTTTTCATCAATGATAAGATATTTGATATAGCAAATCTAGAATCTTTTATATCTAGGCTTCCAAAAGATTCTAGTATCGTGATAAATGGCGATAAAGAGAGTAATTTTGATAGTTTTATTATTGTTATGAATATGCTCCAAAAGCTAGAATATCAAAATTTGTTTGTACTTGTTCAAGATGATAATAAAAAATAAAAAGGTTTTTTATGATTGCTACAAATTATAACTTTGGACTTATTTTCTCTGCTGTGATCACTATGGCAGTTATTGTTATTGCAATTAGAATATATTTAAATATTGTCAATAGAAAATCAGATATAGGTAAGCCTGATTGGATGAGTGATAGTGAATTTGAAGATAGATTTGGCAAAAGAAAAAGATAATTGAAATGGTGGGACTATGATAAATATATTTTTTGTTGTAATAATGGTAATACTTGCAATCATTGATATTAGAAGTGCAAAAACATCAAATCATAAAAATTACAAATCAAGTATTATTTTGATTGGAATTCTAGGCGTATTAAGTGGAATATTGATAGGATTTTATGATATTGATATTGAAAATATTAAAGATTCTATACCAAATATTTTATATGGATTACAAATATCATTTTATACATTATTTGCAAGCATTACACTTGTTTTGATACTTGGCATGTATCAAAAATTTCTTGGATTCAAAAAAGAAAATAAAGAAAATCTTGATTTTATTACTTTGCAAATAAAAAAGCTAGATAAGCTAGATGAGCTTTTAAGCATTAATTCTACAAATCAAAATATCAAAGAGAGTTTGCAAGATATAAAAGATAGCTTAAATAAACTCATAGAATCTGAGTTTTTATCAAAAAATATAGAATCTATTCAAAATGGCTTTGAAATGCTAAAAGATTCCAATTCTAACAATACAAAACTCTTAATTGATAGAAATAAATCATGTTTTAATGATATTTTCGAGGTAAATACAAGACAAATTGAGCTTTTAAGAGATGCAAATACAAATCTAAAAAATATAATCGAGTCAAATAAAAATAATTTTTCAACTCTAAGCAAAGATAATCAAGCGATATTAGAAAAATTACAAGATTCAAATAAAGATTTTAAAGAAAGTTTCATTAGTAGCCTTACAAGCCTAAATACAAATTTTAATACACAAATAAAAGAGCTATCAAATAGTATAGATTCCACATTAAATCAAAGAATATCAAGCCTTATATCAAGCTTTACAAATACAATAAATTTGCATTTTAGCGAGAATTTTAAGCGATTTAATAATGGTATAGATAGCTTAATAGAATGGCAGGAAAAACACAAAAATGATTTATATGCATTAAAAGAAAATATAGAAAAACAAGCAAAATCACTAGAGAAGTTAAATGCCATCACGACAAATATCATTAAAAGAGATGAAGGTATGACTACCTTGTATAATGAAGCAATAAAGATTCTAAGAGAATATAGAATTGAGAATAAAAATCTAAGTGAAAAACTAAAAACAATAAGTTCATTTGGCACAAATGCAGTAGCTACACTAGAATCTATGAATAATTTTTTTGATGATTTAAATAAACATTTAAAACAGACAAATGCAAATCTAATAAATAATACAAAAAATATCATCGATAATGTCTTTTTAGATATTACAAAAGAATTTGAATCTAAAAATAAAGCCATGATAGATTCTATAAGCTCTAGAAATATTTCACTAATGACACTTTTAGAATCTATGGCAAAAAATATAGATTCTATAAATTTATCCACTAATAATAAGATTCAATCATCCATAAAAGAGACAAACAATCTTGGTGTAATAATGTTGCAAAACAATAAAGATATCTATGAAAGCTATAAAAAGCTAGGCAATGATATCGAGCTAAATTTAAATTCAATTAGTAAATATGCAAGTGAAACTATGAATGATATAAATAAAAGCGGGATAAAGCATTTACAAAGCATATCAAAATCGTATTTTGATGATATGTCAAATTTGCAAAATACATTATTAAACAATATGTCAAATTCTATTTATTCTAATCAAGAAATGCTAGATTCTGCTATCAACAAGCTTTTTAATAAATATTTAGAAACATTAGAAGAAATTACTTTATCGAATTCACAAGCCCAAATTGAGCTAAGTCGCACAAGCATAGAAGATATAAAAGTCCTAAATAGCGAAGTATCACACCATATAAAAGAAAATGCTTTATTTTTAAATAAATCAAATATAGAGATTTTAAATATTGTTGAGTTTTTGCAAAAAGAGATTAAAGATTCTATTAAAAATAGCAATACTTTGCAAAATATAGCAAAAGAAAATATCAAAGATATAGAAAAATCTCTTCATAATAGTAGTGAGAGTTTTAAGAATGATTATGAATGGTTTTTACGAAGGATTAGAGATATAATAGGGCAGAGGATATAAAATATTGCTAAGTAATTCCTTTCAAGATTGCTTGTAAAAAAGTAGGCAATAAATAACATTAGATAAGTTAAAAGAGCCAGATTCTCATTTTAGATAAAGCTTAAAGATAGCAAGGAGAAATGATGCAAAAAGTCGAAATTTTAGTTTTAGATTTTGGGAGTCAATACACGCAGTTAATTGCGCGGCGGTTGCGTGAGGCGGGCGTATATACCGAGATTGTCCCTTACTTTGAAAAGTTAGATTCCATAAAAGCTAAGAATCCGCGTGGGATTATCCTAAGTGGAGGACCTGCGAGTGTGTATGAAAAAGACGCCTACAAGCCTGATTCTAAGATTTTCACGCTTGGAATCCCAATTTTAGGAATCTGCTATGGAATGCAGTATATCGCGGATTTTTTCGGTGGACGTGTAGTCAGAGCAGAGGCACAGGAGTTTGGCAAGGCGGTGCTAGAGATTATGGAATCCTATGCGGATAAAGATTCTAAAGTTTCATCTTATCTTACATTTCAAGGTGCGTCTCAAGGCACACAAGCACCGATGAACCTTACTTTTACGCTTTTTAGCCACAGCAAGTTTCCTCAAATGCTAACAGCCTTGCTTGATTTATGGGAAGATTCTGTGCGAGCAAGCCATACTTTTTTAAACAATCAGCACATTGCAGAGATTAAAATAGAAGTCAAAGCAGCACTCAAAAGCTCCCAAAATATCATCACTGCGACAGATAAAAAGGATTTTTTGGGCTTTGTTGGTGTGGAAGACAATAAGATTGAAATGCTTTTTGTGGCGTCAAGTGCTTTTAGAAAAGGTGTGGGTAAGGCATTGCTTAAAGAAGCATTGGAACGATACTTAAAAGATTATCCTTGCATTTTGGTGGATTGTAACGAGCAAAATGCGCAAGGCTTGGCATTTTATAAGTCTTTGGGCTTTAAAAAAATAGGAATGAGCGAAAAAGATTCCGCAGGGAGAGACTTTCCTATTGCGCATTTAAAAACAGATAAGACAACATTAAAAAAAGCACTTGAAAGAGAAACTAGCGATTCTGTGGCAAATGCTTTTGTGTGCGAGAGTGAGCGCGTCTTTTTCCGTCCTTATACACAGGCGGATTTTGCGGCATTGCATAAAATTGTGAGCAATAAGCAAACAATGTATGCGTGGGGGCACGGCTTTAGTAAAAAGGAAAGTGAGGAATGGCTAGAGAAGCAATTAGCGCATTATCAACAATATGACTTTGGAATCTGGGCGATTGTGGAGAAGCAAAGTGGCAAGATTATCGGTAATGCGGGGCTAAATTATGCAGAGATAAACCTAAAGGGCAAAACTCAAAAAATCGTAGAAATCGGCTATCTTTTGCACCGCGATTTTTGGAACAAAGGCTATGGAAGCGAAGCGGCTAGAATGTGCGTAAAATATGGCTTTGAAACTTTGGGATTAGAGGAAGTGTATTGCCTCATCAAAGAGGATAATACCGCTTCAATCAAGGTAGCAAAAAGGCTTAGTATGCAAAAAGTGGGGGAATATCCTAAACCCTATAAGGGCAAAAAAATTAATCATCTTGTTTTTAAACTTGACAAAAATGTATGGCAAGGATTAGAGAGCGGCACGAACACGCAAGGGCTTGGAGCAAACACACTCTTTAAAAATGTGAAGCAAGATTCTATCGTGTGGATGAGCCACGCAGATAAGGTGGAATCTATCCCGCAAGGATTTAGAGAGCTTGCAAAATCGGGTAACACGCATTATTGCGCCATTGCAGATTTTAAGAGGGGTATTTATGCCTTGCAGTTTCACCCCGAAGTCGTGCATAGTGAGTGTGGGGGGCAAATTCTAAAGAATTTTGCAGTAGGGATTTGCGGGGCGGATACAAGTTGGAATATGCGGAATTTTGCACAAAATGAAATTGTAAAACTGCGTCAAATCGTGTATGGAAGCGGGGTTAGGCAATGTGTGAATCCTGTCTTTAAGGATATAAAAGAAGCTTTTGAAGAAATAGGCAAAGCGCAAGCGATAAAAAAGCTCCTTAAAATTTGGGAAGATTCTGTAAGAGCCACGCAAGAAGTGAGTGAGGAATTTATCACCCACAGACGCAAAGAGATAGAAAAAGATTATATTGCAAAGGCAGAGGAAATACTGATATGCACGACAACAGAGGAGTGGCTAGGCTTTATCGCGGTGCAAAAAGATGAAATTACTTTGCTTTTTATCGCTCCGCAATATTTTGGCAAAGGGATTGGCAAAGCATTACTTAAAGAGGCTTTGAATCGGCATTTATACCCATTTGAAAAAATCAAACTTAATAGTCGTAAGCAAGCCCTCTCTTATTATAGCGAACTAGGTTTTTACAAAGTAGGAGAACCCTTTTGCGTTGGAAATTATCGGGAGATTATGCTAACGCCTATGGAGGTAGCAAGGGAGGACTTAGAGTGTGCTTTGGAATCCCTAAGGGATTCTTTGCATTTTATCACTCTTGTGGAATCTTTTAAGCAAGTTGGGAAAAAGCAAGCGATTCAATATCTTGTCTCTATTTGGGAGCAGGGTGCAAGAGCCACCCACAAAGATTTAAGCGAAGATGAAATTGCGGGTATGAGAGAAGAGATACGGGAGGATATTTTAAAATCCAACAATCTACTTATAGCGCAAAAAAATGGGGAATGGCTAGGCTTTATTGCAGTAGAAAAAAATGAAATTATATTGCTTTTTGTCGCTCCAAAAGCCTTTAAAAAAGGTATAGGCAAAGCACTACTCAAAGAAGCATTTATGCGGTATTTAGGTGCATTTGAAGTCATAAAGGTTAATAGTCTTGAATGGGCTTTAGGATTCTATCAAGCTTTAGGATTTGCAAAAACAGGGAAAAAGCCTACCTATGAGGGGTGTGTTAGTGCATTTTTGTCCGAATTAATGTCTCTAAACATTACGCGTGAGAGTTTGCAAAAGTCTTTAGGGCTTGAGGTGCAAGATTCAAATGAGGGTGTGCGTGAAAAGGTGCGTTGCCCTTGGGCTACCGATAAGGACGAGGTGGCGCGTAAATTGTATGAAAATTATCACGATGATGAGTGGGGAGTGCCACTGCACGATGATAGGAAACTTTTTGAGTTTTTGATTTTAGAGGGCTTTCAAGCGGGGCTTAGTTGGATTACGATTCTTAAAAAACGCGAGAGTTTTAGGGCAGCATTTGATGACTTTGATTACCAAAAAATTGCCGCTTATGATGAAAGCAAAATAGAATCTTTAATGCACAATGAGGGGATTATCCGCAATCGCGCCAAAATAGAAGCCGTGATTATCAATGCTAAGGCGTTTATGGCTGTGCAAAGGGAGTTTGGAAGCTTTGATAAGTATATTTGGGGCTTTGTGGGAGGTAAGTCGATTATCAACGCTTTTGAAAGCATTGCAGATTTACCTGCTTCTACACCGCTTTCGGATACAATCGCTAAGGATTTGAAAAAGCGTGGGTTTAAGTTTGTCGGCACTACGACTATATATGCGTTTATGCAGGCTATTGGAATGGTGAATGACCACCTTACCTCGTGCTTTAGGCGCAATTCGTCTTTGGGTATGCAATGCGATAAGGTTTTGGATTTTTCGCAAGGCACGGACGCCAAGTCCGCTAACCTTACAAAAAATCCAAAAAACTTACACAGCCACACTGCAAATACTAGAATTGTGGATTCTCAACATACAGAATCTAGCGATACTAAAATGCAAAGTCATTTAGAATCTAGTGCAGATTCAGGTTCGGCAGTATCTTTGAGGGATTTTAAGGGTTGTGAAGGTGCGACACGAGGGAGTTACCTTGAGGGTAATGACCAAGCACCGAGCGAACAATCCGCTAAAAGCACCAAAAAGCCAACGCCTTCTAAGGTTTTGTGTGCGGTGAGTGGAGGGGTAGATTCTAGCGTTGTTGCAGCGTTGCTTTATCGTGCCATTGGGGACGACCTTATTCCTGTGTTCGTAGATACCGGGCTTTTACGCAAGGGTGAGAGAGAGGCAGTGGAGAAAATGTTTAGAGAGAATCTCAAAGTGCCACTAATCACTGCAGACGCTAGTGCGTTGTTTTTAAGCCGCCTTAAAGGTGTGATTGAGCCAGAGAAAAAGCGTAAAATCATCGGTGAGACTTTTATTGAAGTCTTTGAAAAAGAGGCAAAAAAGCATAATGCAAAGGGCGAGATAAAATTCCTAGCACAAGGCACACTTTATCCTGATGTAATAGAATCTGTGAGTGTGAAGGGTCCTTCTAAGACGATAAAAAGCCACCATAATGTCGGTGGGTTGCCGGAGTGGATGAGGTTTGAACTCATTGAACCTTTGCGGGAGCTTTTTAAAGATGAAGTGAGGGCGTTAGGGCGAGAACTTGGAATGCCCGAATCTATGCTAATGCGCCACCCATTCCCGGGACCCGGACTTGCTATACGCATTATGGGAGAGGTGAATAAGGCGGATTTAGATTTGCTGCGCGAGGCGGATTCTATTTTTATAGAGGAACTGCACAAGCAAGGCTATTATGATAAAGTGTGGCAGGCGTTTTGTGTGCTGCTCAATGTGCGGAGCGTGGGCGTAATGGGAGATAATCGCACCTATGATAATACAATTTGTGTGCGTGCGGTGGAAGCAATTGATGGAATGACAGCGACTTTTGCACATTTACCCCACGATTTTTTAGAATCTGTGAGTAATCGCATTATCAACGAAGTAGAGGGCATTAACCGCGTAGTGTATGATATAACTTCTAAACCCCCGGGCACGATTGAGTGGGAATAGTAAGTTATGTTTAAAGAAATACTGAATGGTGATAGTTTGCAAATATTGAAAAAGTATATTGCTGATGAATTAATAGATATTATTATTACTTCTCCACCTTATAATGTCGCACATAAATATGAAAATTATAATGATGATTTAGAATTTGAATCTTATCTTAACTCAATGCGTGCAATATTTAAAGAATGTTATCGTGTCTTAAAAATAGGCGGTAGAATATGTGTAAATATTCCTTTTGCTGTAAAAAACAGAGAATCTAAACAAGTGCGATTTCTTTCTGTATATATAACGCAAATTCTTAATGAAATTGGCTTTAATGAGTTTGAGTTGATTTCTTGGCACAAAGGCAAAGACATTAAACATTTTCAGGGCAATAATACCGCGTGGGGAAGCTGGAAAAGCCCTTCTTGTCCTTCATTTAGACCTCTTGGAGAATCTGTTTTAGTGTTTTATAAGGGAGAGCGGACACATAAAGGAAACTCTCAAGATATAGATATTTCTAGTGAAGAATTTAAAGAATGGACAAAAAATGTATGGTATTTTGATAAGGAGAAAGAGCAGGGGTTTGAAAATATTTTGTGTGCAAGTAATAACGCTAAAAAAGATTTGCACCCCGCACCGTATCCCGAAGAACTGATTGAACGATTATTAAAAATTTACTCTTATAAAAATGATATTGTGTTAGACCCGTTTAATGGAACAGGCACAACAACTTATATGGCAAATCTTTTAAATAGGCAATTTATTGGTATTGAACTCTCTTACAAGTATTGCGAAATTGCAATCAATAGGTTGCAAAATAAATCTTTATCTATTCTAAAAAGTTTCCCCGATAAGATGGCAAATTTAGTTAATAGCGATAACACTTTAGATTCTCTAAACGAAGTTTTCCCTTATAAAGAAGCTTTTAGTCCTTACTTGATAGAGCAATTGCAAAATAAATTCCATTGCTCTATACAATCACTGTATGACCCTTTTTGTGGTGTTGGTTCTAGTTTTTTAAATCCACAGATAAAACAATGTTTTGGGTTTGATACTTCACCTTTTGCTATCAATGTAGCAAAGGCAAAATTAGAAAAACTAGATTCTAAAAAATTGCAAAAAGCAAAAAAGATTGCAGAGAATTTTCAATTTAGCAACAAAAGTTATCCTTATCCCAAATGGGAATCTTTTAGTAAATATGCCAATAAAAAGCAATTTAATATCATAATAGATTTTATAGAATCTTTTAAGGGTTTAGATTCTAAAGTCTATCATTTTGTGAGGTTTTTAGTATTTTGCAATTTAGAAAAAATATTAAATTATAAAAAAGACGGTAATGGTATAAAATTTAGAGAATCTAAAATTAAAGATACGCAATCTTATCTCAAAGAGCTTACCTTAAGGGCTTTTGAATTAAAAAAAGAATTTGATAGTAAAAACACTAAAATTTTAATGTTGGAAAATCTTTCGTCTATTACTCATAAACTCAAAGATAAAGTTGATTGTATTCTTACTTCCCCTCCTTATGCAAATTTATTTGATTATTTTGAAATTTATAAAATGGAATTATGGAGCAGTGGCATTATCCAAAATTATGAGGATTGGAAAAAGCTTAAAAAATCTGCTTTGAGAAATAATAAAAATGCCAACTTGCAAAAAACAGATAATATCAACAATGTTTTATTAGATGAAACACTTGCAATTCTTAAAGATAGAAATTTGGAATCTAGCACGCTCATAATGCTTGCAAATTATTTTTTTGATATGCAAAAGGTTTTAAGAAATTGCTTTGATATTCTTAAAAATAATAGATTTTGTTTTATTGTGGTAGGAAATTCTTGTTATAGGGGAGTGCCGATAAAAACAGATGAAATCTTAGCACAAGAGGCACAAAAAGTAGGCTTTAAATGTGTGGAAGTCATTGTAGCCAGAAAGCTTAAAACTTCAAGCCAACAAATGAAAATCCTAGATTCTAAATCTAAATTTTATTTGAGAGAAAGTATTATTGTATTACAAAAGGAAAAGTGTTGAAACAAGTTAATATACGATATAAAAGGAAAAATACAGAATTATTTTTCGATTCTTTCAAGCATTTTAAGCATAATTTATCTAATCTCATAGGGGTAGAGCTACCCACGCTTTGCCAACTTGGTGTTGAGAGGTATTTAAACCTCATTTCTACTAATTATAAATCAAAATACCCAGATATGAGGAAAATTGGCTTGATAGAATATGATAAGCCGAGTGATTTTGCTTTTAAGCTAACACCTGAAACAAATGTTTTTATGAGAAATTCACTTTTGAATCAAAATGCTTACGATGAAAATGATTTAAGAGCAGGAAGAAAAAATATAGATTCTTTACCACCCAACCTTTTGATTCGGTCTTTTGCAGATTCTGATCTATTAGATTTTTATCAGTATGAAATATTAAAGCTGATTCTCTCGTATTACGACACTGCAGATTTAATCCGTCCTTATTTGGCACTTTTAAATTTTATAAGGACTTATAATATTCAAATGCTTGATAAAATTCTATTGCAAAATATTCTAGCCCAAACAAAAGAAAATATTTTATTAATGCGATATGATGATAACGCCTTTGATAATCTTGATTTAGACACTCAAGATGAATTAAAGAGACCTATTTCATATATTTATAATTTTTTACAAACTGCTTTAGTGATAGATTCTAATTATAATATAATTGTTGATTTTAATTTTGTAGATAGACTACAAATTGAAATGAATAATATTGTTTTTTCTCAACCAACTCCTATCCAAAATAATTCTCGCCCTGCAAGAGAACAAAGGCTATTTCGAGAAAATGTTTTAAAAGCCTACAACTATCAATGTGCTATTACGGGACAAAGTATTTTTATAGACAATAGGGTATTGCTTGAAGCAGCACATATTATTCCTTATAGAGATGGCGGCTCATTTGCAGTATCTAACGGAATAGCTTTAAGCTATGAAATGCACAAAATGTTTGATAACGGATTGTTTGGATTTGTTTATGATGAAAGTAAAAATTTAAGAATTAAAATTTCTAGCTCTCATAGAATTGCTGATAAATATGGAATCTTAAATAGCTTGGATAATCGTATTATTTCCATTCCACATAAAGAATCAGAAAAGCCCGATTCTTTAGCGGTAGAATATAACCTAGAAAAGTATCTATTAATATAGCAACATTGGGAGTAAAGTGAGAACAGAATAAATGACAGCTCAAGCACATTTAGATAGAATCCAAATGGTGAATCAAGGTAGCTTTTACACACCGAGCTGTATTGTGCAGATTGCTTATCAAATGCTTGCAGATTCTATCAGTAATCTAAAAGATTATATTTTGCTTGATAGCTCTTGTGGTTATGGCAGCTTTTTAAATTTAGAGGGTTTTAAGCAAAATATCGGTGCAGATATTGATAGTGTTGCCCTATCAAAAGCAAAAGCATATTTTAAAGATTCTTATATGAAGCCCTTATTTATCCATACTAACGCACTCGCCGATGTCCAAAGAGACAAATTTAGCCTTACAGAATCCGATAAGCTCATTATTATTGGAAATCCGCCCTATAATGACAAAACCTCTATCGTGCAAAATCACCTTAAAAGCACAGATTCTAACCCTGTGGATTCTCATCTTAAAGCACGAGATATAGGCATTAGCTTTTTGCGCTCATTTAATATATTAAAAGCTGATTATATCTGTGTGCTTCATCCGCTTTCTTATTTGATTAAAGAAACAAACTTTAAATCCTTAAAAAACTTTACTAAACACTATCGCTTATTGGATTCTACAATTATTAGCTCACAAATCTTTTGCCCTAAATCTTTGGGATTTTTTCCTATTGTCATTGCCTTGTATGAAAGGGACAATCAAGGAATGGATTATGATTTTATTTGTAATTTTACTTTTAAAACTCGTGAGGGCAAATCTTTTAAGCTCAATGATTTTGATTTTATCGCAAGATACATTGATAAATATCCAAATAAAAAGCGGGTATGCGAAGCTGAAAAAGTGGCAATGTTTTATACTCTGCGCGATATTAATGCCCTCCGCCGCTCTAAAACATTTATAAGCAAAAATATTGCAAATGCGGTGTATGTTACACAAGATAAATATAGCCTTTATTGCTATGTTGATGTGTTTAAGCAAATCATCAAGCATATTCCTTATTATCTAGGAAATTGTGATATTTTCATAGATTTTAAGAAATTTCAAGCCTTAGAATCTGCATTTATCAAAGCAAGTGAAAGCAAGAATCTAAGTGAGGATATAGTGCAGTATTTCAAAGATTTGTTAGGGGTGCATTATGAGGATTGAGGGTTTGGAAAATAATAAAATTCGCATAGAGATTCCGCTTACAACACAAAGCGGTAAGATTAGAGTAAAGACAAGAAATAGTTTTTATGAATATGGAATCCCAACGGCAACAAAACAAATTCCATTCTCACAAAAGCATTATATTGAATGGCAAATCGGCTATGATGTGGATAAAAGCGATAAAGAAAAACTTGTTTTAAGCACCTTGCAAGAGACGCATTTTGTAGGAGCAAATGGGAAAAATAAGGCACTTTATGAGCTAAGTGAATATTTATATTATTTTGTGCAGTGGGGGATTATCAACAAGGCAGAGATCGAAAATCTTTGCGCATTTTTACAAAGTCTTAAAAATGAGGATTTTATAGACAGCAGAGAGGATTTACAGATTTTTAGAAGCCACCCAAAGCAGAAGCAAATTTTAGACATAGAATTTTATGTAAGTGAAGTGAAATATCCGCTTTTAGTTCATAAATTTGGTAATTTTGATGTGCTGGTTGAAATCATCATCAAAGAAAAGCAAAGAGCTATAGGAGTGCAACCTATGCTTTATATGTGCTTTCCTATCACAGAATTAGAATCTAAGGAGAATATAGGTTTTCTTGGAAGAGTTGCTAGGGCTAAAGAATGTGGGATTTTGTCATTAGATGCTAGACATAAGACATTTGTGTTTGAGTGTTTTAAGATTTTTGGAATCTTAAGCAAGAATCACAATTACGATGTGTTAGAGATTTTGAGGGTTATTCAAAATGGATAGAAATAAAATAGAGGGCATTAACCGCGTAGTGTATGATATAACTTCTAAACCCCGGGCACGATTGAGTGGGAGTGAGAAGTTGAAAAATAAGTGCCGACACTTAGAAGTGCAGAGTCATAAAGCAATTTATATGTATTATAGCACATATTTAAAAACTTAAAGGAGGGAATATATGTCTGGGGTTACAAAACACATTTACGAACATGAAATAAGGGATATTATTTCAATGTGGAATATACAGTTAAAATCTATTCAAGGATTATTGCCAAAAGATTATACGGATAATGATGTTGTTGATATGTTGAAATATTTTTATCCACATGAATGGGATTCAGTTGAGATCAAGTATTGGTATTACAATAAAAAGGATAAGCATTTAAAAAAGCGTTTTGGAAAGGCACGCTATAATATGGAAAAGCCGGAGAAATTATTATATTCTTCAAACAAATATAGGGAAATTTTATCTGCAGAAACACGAAAAGAATATGCTGCTAATTATTCAGAAGAAACAGTAAGTGAGTTAAAACAGAAATTATGGAATGAAAGAAAGCCAAAGATTGAAAAGATAAATCAAAAAATAGAACATGCTAAATTAAAAACGCAGCAAATGACACCCGAGTTTATCGATCAATTAATTGGATTTTATGAAAGAAAGAATGCAAGTCAAAAGGATAAAATGTATATTCTTTTAGAATTGAAGAAGTATTATAGCTCTAAAATAATACAGTTCTTTTTCAAACTGAATGATGCTGAACTCAATAAACAGCTTAGGTTGATTGCGTTTGATCATTTGCAAAGTTTTAATTATCAGCCTAGAGCACGAAAACAAAAATATATGCAAGTACATACAAGCAATAAAAAGAGAAAAGAGTATTTAAAAAAAGTATATCCTAATGAAAAATATACAATACCTGAAACTCCGATGGAACTTGAATACAGAATTGAAAATGCGAAAGAGCAAAAAATAAAAACATATGATTTTTTTATTTCGCATAGCTATAAGGATTATGTCGTAGTGCAAAAATTAATTTCATTTGAAAATAAACATGGGAAGAATATTTTTTGTGATTGGATAAATGATTCAGATTATTTGAAACGAGAATTATTATGCAATGCCACATTAAAAGTTTTGGAAAAAAGATTAGAGCAATCTAAGAGCTTGTTATTTGTAGACTCCGACAATTCGAGACAATCAGATTGGTGTAAATATGAGTTAAACTATTTTAAGGCACTAGGAAAACCGATGTATATTATTAACAAAGAAGATATTGAAGAAAATAAATTTATATGTAAATCTTTTGTAGATGAGTGGTATTTGGATTCTAATTATAAAATTAATATTGCCAAAAAATTGCCAAAAACTAGCCACAAGATAAATTAGGAGTGAGAGATGACGCAAGAGAGAATGAAATTTTTAGAATTTATCCAAAATACAATTTCAAGAATGAATACAAATTCCTCGCAAATAAAAACAATGTGTATCACTATAATATCCGCTCTTTTTGCTGTGTATGCATCAAGTCAAAATAAACAAATGATTCTTATTGCTTTTATTCCTCTATTCCTTTGTTGTCTGCTAGATATGTATTACCTTTGGCAAGAGAGAAAATTTAGAGATTTTTATGCTGAAGCAATCAAAGAGCAAAGCATAATTCAAGACTTTGATTTTAGCAGTTTTAAAAATTATCAAAAAGGATTTTTATCCTATATGAAAGTATTTTTTTCTCATTCTATTTGGCTTTTTTATGGATTGGTAGGAATTTGTAGTTTTATTTTATGGAGTGTTTTATGAAAAAAGTCTTTTTTAGTTTTCACTATGACTTAGATAGTTGGAGAGTGCAACAAATACGCAATATGGGTGTTGTTGAGGGACAAAGGGTTTGCAATACTAATGATTGGGAACAAATTAAAAAAAGTGGGGATAAATCTATTCAAAATTGGATAGATAAACAAATGAAAGGTTGCGATTGTGTAATAGTGCTAATAGGTGAGAAAACACATACAAGACAATGGGTGAAATATGAAGTTAAAAGAGCTAAAGAGTTAGGGATTCCTATTTTTGGAATCTTTATTCACAATCTAAAAGATAGAAAGCACCAAACAACGAAAAAAGGGCAAAATGTCTTTGATATTCATTGTTATGAACCAAATTCAAAAGGTGCGTATCAAGATATTAGGAATAATTTAGAATCTTGGATAAATAAAAACATAACTGAAAGTAAAGGCAAAAAAATAAAATTGCAAAAATATACAACCAAACCTAAAAGCCTATTTCCATTTTTTAATTTTTTTGGAATCTTAGTGATTATCTTGATTTTTTTGGGTATTTTCAAAAATATTAAACTTTTAAGAATGGAGAGATAATGAATTGTTTTCTTAAATCAAGCATAGAGCTTGCAAATCAAAAAGATTATTTAGACCAGCTTTTTAGAGTATATCCTATGAGTCCAGACAATATAAGAGAAATAGATTCTATCAAATGGGATAGGTTTGAAAAAGCCTTTAGTGTCAATGAGCAAGAAAAAATTATAGAATCCTTGCTTGATTTTGATTTGTTTCCTATTAAGGATTCTTATATCGCCTATCTAAGGCGCGACAAAAGTGCAATCAAAAGGAATCCTGCAACGATAGCAAGAATTTGTGGGAGATTAAAAGAAATGGGATTAAACAAAATTTATGAAAATCTCTCACAACCAAAAGAAACGAATCGCCAAATAGGACCGCTTTTTAAGCGTTGGGTGAATAGTGGAATTTTAGGAATCCAGCCTGTTAGCCTAGAAGTATTTAAAAATACTAACGAAAATGCTATTTTAAACGCTTCAGATTCAGCTATGCAAGAATTTGCAAAAGAACATTTGGGCTATACTCGTTTAAAAGGTTTAGATTTTATTGCGAGGTTCAATGGAAAAATGATTCTTGGAGAAGCAAAATTTTTAAGTGATTTTGGAGGACATCAAAATGCTCAACTTGAAGATGCGATAAGCTTACTTAACACTTCTTTAACTCCAAATATTATCAAAGTAGCAATTTTAGACGGAGTATGTTATATTCAAGGCAAAAACAAAATGTTTGAAACACTCACAAAAGGCTACCAAAATCATAATATTTTATCCGCATTACTTTTAAGAGATTTTCTTTATCAGGTATAGCAATGTTTCATCTTTTTAACTCTTTTCAATCCCCGCAAGATTTTCTCAAACTCCCATTGAGCAGAGAATTACAAGGGAATTACAATCAAGAAAATTTACTTATTTTTGATGATAACCTTAATGCTATGCAAAATCTCTTGCAAAATAAAGATTTTAATCATAAAAAGACTTTTAAAAATAGTGTAGATTTAGTCTATATTGACCCTCCTTTTGCTACCAATAATATCTTTAGACTGGGAAGCACGATGAGTGCGAGTTTGGATTCAAAAGTTGCCTATAAAGATAAATTTAATTTGGAATCTTATTTGGAATTTCTCTACTATCGCTTAATCTTAATCAAAGAATTAATGAGTGAAAAGGGAAGTTTATATTTACACATTGATGATAAGGTGGGGCATTATGTCAAAATCCTCTGTGATGAGATTTTTGGCAGAGAGCATTTTATTAGTGATATTGTGCGTATTAAATGCAATCCCAAAAACTTTAAACGCAGAGCTTATGGAAATATCAAAGATAGAATCTTATTTTATGTAAAAAGCAATCAATATATTTGGAATGAAATTTATGAGGAAATCACAAAAACTGATTTACATAAACGATTTAAAAAACAAGATGATAAGGGCTTTTATACTACGATTCCGCTTCACGCACCAGGAGTTACGCAAAATGGTGAGAGTGGTCAAGAGTGGAATGGTTTAAAACCACCTCTTGGTAGGCATTGGCGTTGCTCTTTAAGTGAGTTAGATAGGCTAGAAAAAGCAGGATTGATTGAATGGAGCAAAAATGGAGTGCCCAGAAAAAAGGTGTATGCGCAAGATTCTAAGGGTAAAAAGATTCAGGATATTTGGGAGTTTAAAGACACACAAAATCCTATTTATCCTACACAGAAAAATAATGCAATGTTAAAAAGAATTATTCAAATGTCCTCTAATGTGGATTCCTTAGTAATGGATTGCTTTTGTGGAAGTGGTGGATTTTTGAGAGAATCATTCTTGCTTGGGCGAAACTTCATTGGCATTGATGAGAGCAAAGAAGCAATGAAAATTAACCAAAAATGGATAGAAGAATTTAATCAACAAAATCTTTGTAAATGTGAGTATGGTTTTTTAAAAGATATATGAGAAAATGTGATAGATTCTAAGGATAAGTATTCTTGAATCGCATAGCATAAATGAATTTAAAAGTATAAAATATGATATAGATAGCATTTTTCAAGATTTTAAATAGCTATTACTGCATAAAAATAGCATAAAATCAAAGATTTGCTTTGATGATAAAGAATATCCAATCAATCTTAAAAAAGGTAACAATATTTTTAATGAGTTTGATAGAATTTTAAAGCTAATTAATGAGGATAGAGCTATCAAATAAACCACTTCCTAAACCAAAGCATAGAGCTTACAAATCACCTATATTACCTATTTTAAAAGTATTAGCACCGCTTAACTTACCCGGATAAATCACAAATCCATTGTTTCAAATATTCATACATACTCTTAAAAGTAAAATCTTTGAAATTAGGATAGCAAAAAGTTCGACTAAGATAGACAAAATACTCACTTTCAGGAGCAATGTTAAGCATAGCCACAAAAAAACAAAGCAAATTTAGCGTAAAAAAGCAAAAATACAATCTATATAAAGCTTACGTTTGACAAAACCACTTAGCCACATAGCTAGCAAAGAGCTAAGCAAAGTTGTTATAAAAGTGCCTAAAAAGAGCCATTTTAGCTCCTCACTTCCACCTTCTAAACCCAAAGCATCTCTAATAGGGCGTAAAATTCCATAACTTGCAAAGAGTAAAAACATAAATAAAAATGAATATAAAAGCAAGAAAAACTCGCCCTTTTGTAAATTTAGAATCCTATATAAAAAGTTTTGTGCTACCATTTTTTATTTCTTATTTATTTTTTATGTAATTAAAAAACTAGACACTTAGTGTCTATCAAGAGCAAATTCAAAGAATTTATAATTTTTTTTGAGTTTTTGCCCTTTTTCTTGCTAGCTTTTTAATCCCTAAAGCTTGATAATGTCATATTCTTTACTATTAAACCACTTTATCCTTTGAGTATCTTGAGGATCATAAAACAAACTTTTACCCTTATCAAGCCTAGCAATGGCTGTTTTATCGCTCTCATTAAGCTTAAAGTCAAATATGCTGATATTTTCTACCATTCTTTCTTTTCGCGTCGTTTTTGGCATAACGATGATATCTTGCTCTATAAGCCATCTTAGCACCACTTGAGCTACGCTTTTATTATGTTTTTTAGCGATTTTTGCTAGTTCAGCATTATCAAGCACGCCCTCGCGTCCCCTTCCAAAGCTCGACCAAGAAACAAGCTTTACGCTGTATTCCTAACCTGCTTTTTGCAAGGCTGTGCGTCGATATAAGGGATGAAACTCAGCTTGATTAATAGCTGCTTTATCTCATTGTTGATACAAAATCCACAAGGCGATCTGCTGTGAAATTACACACTCCAAGGGCTTTTATCATGCCTTCTTTTTGCAATTTGCTCATTATCCTCCAAGCTGCATAAGTATCATTTACAGGCCAGTGCAGTAAAAAAAAGATCAACATAATCAGTTTGCAATCTTTTTAAAGAATCCTCAAATGCTTTTAGCGTATCTTTTTTATTTGCAAAGCGTGGCAGAAGCTTTGTTGTGATGAAAATTTCCTCTCTTTTTATCCCACTTGCCCTAACTCCAGCTTCCAAGCCTTCTTCACTACCATATCTTTGTGCTGTATCAAAGTGGCGATATCCCACTTCTAAGGCAGAATCTACGCTAGTTTGCACTTCTTTTGAATCTTTCATGTTAAAGGTATTAAAACCCACCATAGGCATTTTACGCCGTTATTTAAAGTAGTAAAAGGCACAGCATTGGCTAAATTTGAAGCTGTGTTAGAGCCTGCAGTAAAAAGCGAGTGAGCCAAGCCTAAGACGCCAAAGCTTGCTATGCCAAGTTTAGCTGAGTTTTTCAAACACTCTCTTCTTTTGTTGTTTGAAATACTTTCATTTTGTGAGTTCATACTCTTTTCCTTTATTTTAAGTAAATTTTAATTTTTAATCAAAATAACAAAAAATAAATTATAAAGGATGAGAGCGGCTCTCAGTCAAGAGCAAACTCAAAGAATTTGTAAATTTTTTTCAAAAAAAGTTTTAAGGCAAGGCTTGTAAAAATCTATTTACTCTTGAACTGTGTTTTTGTTATGCTTTTTGGCAGTTTTGCTTTTATTCCTTATATCACTTCGGCGGGTTAGATTCTATGGATGAGTTGTAAAACATATAGTTTATGTTTGCATTTTTATTTACTTTCCAAGAATCTAGATTTTGTTTAAAAGATTTTGCATGATAAAACATAGAGTCCATATCTGTTGCATTACTCACATCCCAAGTCTCAATCCCACTAAAATCTTTTCGCTTGCCAGCGGTATTTTTACAAGTTTGCATATGTGGTGCAAATTCATCACACCAGTAGTCAAACATATTAGCAAACAAAAAGCTCATATCGGTGATTTTGCTTGTATCAATAGAATCTAGCTTTATATTTTCATCTCTTAAAAGTTGCACTAATTCATCACGATTTTGTGGGTGGTAAATATGCTTTGATTTGTCAGTCAAAGGATTTGTATTTGCTAAACAAATATTTAAGCTAAACACCATTGTTCCAATTTAGTCTTGGCATTATACTTCAAAAGCTGCTTTTAAAAATCTGTTTGTAAAGATTCTTCACCTGCTTTGCAGGTTTACAATGACAAGGGAAATTAGATTCTATAAATATTCATGTTTGTAAGTGCAGGTGTGTAATGCTAGTGCAATGTGCGAACTCACCTTTTTTGTCATATTGAGCGAAACGAAGTGAAGCGAAACATCTTTACAGAATCTAAATTGCCTTGTCATGTCTTGGGCGTAAGCCGAAGAATCTTTTTTAAGCGTCATTGCGAGCCGATAGGCGAAGCAATCTATAAACAAACGTGAAAATTTTACTAAAAATTATTAGATAATTTTATAGAATCTAAATAACACAAACAAAGATTATTCAGTCGTTTCACTTCTTTAGAATGACAAAAAAGGTAAAGACGTGCAAAGATAATAACGTCTTATTAGGCATAAAGCAATTCACAGATTCCTTAGTCATTGCAACGTTTGGAAGTAATCCATAAAACATAGATTGCAACGCTGCACTTCGTTATGCTCGCAATGACTCTAAGAATCCACGAAGATGCCATAATGACGACAACATACTTTGGTTATCCTTGTCTAAGGTTGCCTGCGGCACATAGCCACAGAATCTCAATTACTTAACTAATGTTAATGACAGATAGCCCGTGTTTTATTACAATCACATTCATTTTTTTACAAAGGAACAATATGCAACTTGACAACAAAACAATTGAGATTGTGAAATCTACCGTGCCGATTCTTAGGGCGAGGGGAGAGGAAATTACAAAGGCATTTTATGCGGATATGTTTGAACGTTATCCAAGTGTTAAAGGTATGTTTGACATGGAAAAGCAAAAAAATGGCAAGCAACCAAAGGCATTGGCACTTGCAATTCTCAATGCAGCAGAGAATATTGAGAATCTTGAAGCTATTCGCAAACAAATAACAAATATTGGTAATGTTCATGTTAAGCTAAATGTAAAACCTAAGCATTATCCAATTGTTGGTGAATGTTTATTAAAAGCCCTTACAACTGTGCTAAAAGATGCCGCAACTCCTGATATATTAGAGGCTTGGGACAAGGCTTATAATGCCATTGCTGCTTTTTATATTGAGGTTGAAAAAGGGCTATATGAAAAGAATAGTTAAAGTTTAATGCAAGTTCACTCATACAATTTCAGGTGGATTAAAAATGTGCGGCAGCAGCCAATTAAGGCTTATTCCGCACGATACAACAAGATAGCGCGTTGTTGAAGTCGATAGATTGCCTAAATGCACGGGATTATGCGTAATTGATGTATCTTTTAGCACGATATTTGGCATAAGCTCATAGATTCCGCCAGCAAAAGGCAGGAAAACCCCTTGATTATGGGCATATAAGCCATTTAAAAGATATGGAATGCGCACCTGCCCGCCATGTGTATGCCCAGCAAACACGACATCAACAGGAAGCCTCGCAAATTCATCAACAAATTCTGGGTGATGAGTAAGCAATAATGTTCGCTCTATTGCCGCAGAATCCACGATTATAGGCGCAAGCCAGCGGATTTTTGGATTTATTTTGTCATTACATTTTTGCTTGGTTAGCGATTTTTCAAGCTGATTTTTCCATTTTTTACGCCCATTTTCACAGGGTCGTCAACTCCAACAATGCGCAGATTCCACTTATTGATACGCACGCAAACATTGGGCAAATTCGCATCCAAAACAAGCACTCCATGCGTTTGCATAAGCTGCTTGATAGCGGCTATATCGCCCCAAAACTCGTGATTCCCCGCTACAAAAAAACGCGGCAAATCAGCAAACTCCGCATTAAGCGATTCTAATAGCTTGATAGCCCCATCTATCGGTACTTCATCATCAACAATATCACACAACAAAAAAATAGCATCGAGTTCATCGCGCATTTTGGCTGCTTTCAGCTTTTCAAGAAGGTTTTGAAGATAAAATGTGCCAGAATGAATATCGCTTAAAAGCACAATATGCACGGGCTTTTTTGCCAAATCTTGTCCGAAATCAAGAGTATAAAATCGTTCCACAATCGGCGCGTATAGTCCTATAGCAACGATAACAACGGCTATGCAGACAATGATTTTTTTCATACGCACCCCTTTAAATGCTGTAGAGACTTTTATGGATACAAATATCACAAAAGCTTACAAACAAATGAAAAATAGTTTTTCAGAGGGCTATTACCTCCCACAAGATATTGAGGCTATGAAAAATATCACACAAACATTTGATGATGAGGAAAGTGAAATCTATGGATATAAAACTTTGAAGGTGCAGTGGGAAAATACAAAAGAGGTAAAAATCAGCCTAGAGGCTTTTGATAATGGGGAGAGAATTTGCATTTACAGAAGCTATTACATATCTTTAAAGCAAATAGATACAAATGTAGCAAGCATTATAGAATCTAAAATGCTTTATCCACAAGATTTACAAACATATATACAAAATGCTTGCGCTTGCAACTATTTTCGCGGTGAATATAGATATAATGAGGCGAGAGAAAAAGAGCTTAGCCAAAAATTAGAACAATATTGTAAGCCACTTTCGCAAGATTACAAAATCTTGCAAGAAAAATATAATAATCAGCCAAAAATGCAAAAGATTTTGGAGAGGACAAATGAGCTGTGAAAATAAACCTAAGGCTACTATATCAGGTGGAGCAGTATTTGGGGGCGGACTACTTGGGGGAAGTGCAGGAGGTGCAGTTGGCTATGCTGTTTGTCCTTTTACAGGCTGGTTTTTTGTTGATTACATCTATTCTCCTTGTGTAAAAAGTTGTTTTAAAAATGCAATTATACAGCATGAGGTTTTGTGTCTGTCAAAAAAAGAGGAGTTTTAGAATGTTTATATAAGATATAAGATGAGATTTTAGATTCTATTGCAGAATCTAGCTTAATTAAGCTAAAATTAGGCTACTTCTCTAGCATTTTTTGCATATTTTCTAGTGCTAGTGGAAAAGTTTTAAATCCATCAGTTTCCATAAAATGCCCACCTTGTTTAGCCTGTATAAATTCTGCACCTAGATTTTTTGCAAGCTCTTTGCTAAGTTCTGTTGGCACGATTTCATCATCTTTAGCACTAAGCACGATTTTTTGTTTGATATTTTTTTGAAGTTTTTTGTAATCTAAAGGCTCTTTTACAAAAGGATCAAGGCTAGGTAAAATACTCAAAGGTTTATCAAAGCCGCTTACAAGAAGCACTCCACCGACTTTTTTAGAATCTAGTCCCTCTAAATAGCGTAAAGTTGTAATACAACCCAAAGAATGCCCAATAAAAAATGTATTTTCATCTATTTTATTAATTTGATCACTCAAAGCATTTATCCAAGATTCTAGTGTAGGATTGTTTGCATTTGGTAGGTTCAAAATATCTACACTTACATTATTATCTTTTTCAAGTTCATTTTTTAGCCATACAAACCAATGTTTCTGTGGGTGTGCATCATAGCCATGAATGATATAAACTTTTTGCATATTTTGCTCCTTTTTAAATCTATCGCGTTTAGATGTAAAAAGCCCAAAACGCACAATATAGACAATATAATCTTTTTCATTTAATTAACCATTCAAACTTAAAAAGTGTGTAATTATAACAAACTTTATTATTGCTTAACTTATGCTTTGTGCCTTTTAAAACCTTATCTTTCTTAAGCCAAATAAATCATACACAAGAAGCAAGTCTTTTAAAATTGTATTGTAGAGTTGATGGGCTTAGCTGTAGTAGGGAAGTGCTAGACTTGCAAACTCACAATATATTAGCTTTGTTTAAGAAAGCATTAGCTTACAAATACATTTTTTATTTTTTTATAAACAAATCTTACAGGTTTATAGATACCAAGTTTATGCAGTCCTTTTTCTATGATATCTCTTTTATATGAATAAAATGCCTTATATGTATTTTTTGTGATTCTAGAATCTAGATTTATATCTTTTATTAATTTTGGTAGAAAATCATTTACCAATTCTTGATTTTGCCATAATCTATCAGTGCCACAATGCTCACCTCTACCATCATGTCCTCTATTTACAGATAGTGGTTTTATAGGATAGATTGTGTATTTATCTTTTTTAAACATATTGTAGCAGATGATAACATCTCCATATTTTTTACCCTTTTTTAGCATATCCTCTAGGATTGCAAGCATGTGCCTTGAAATAGAATTAAATCTTTCTACTTCTTTTTTATCATTTAAAAAATCTTGTATATCATTTATCTCAAAATCTATACTCTCAAATCTATCTTTCCAGATTCCAACTCCCCAAGGAGAATACATCTGTAACATATATACATCATATGGATAGTCTTTGGGTGCGATTTTTTTATAATGAGTATGTGATGCAATAGACATGATCCTTTTATCATCTTTATAAAAGTCTAGAGCATTATTCATGTATTCTAAAAATTTATTAGATACCAAAATATCATCTTCAAAAACAATAAGTTTGTCATATTTTTTAAAAATATATCTTATAGCATCATTTATAGAATCAAAACTACCTTTATTTTGTTCCCAAAAGATTCCCTCAACACTTTTAAAATAGCCCTTGTCTTTTAAGCTAGTGATATATTCTCTTACTTGTTTTATTATTTCTTTATGTTCTTCTTTATAAGCATTATCTGATACTATATATAGATTTGTCTCCTTTGCTAGCTGCCCCCCCCTACTTAGATAATTAATCGCATTTTGCAAACAATCTAATCTATCATATACTGTGATTAAAACTGGTGCTAAATTAGCCATAAAAAATATCCTATAAATTTTCTAATTTTGCACAATTATAACACATAAAAATTTATTATTTTAGATTATCTCCACCTATGTAGTAATATTCAAAATCATTCATATTTATATTATGAAATATATTTCTTCCATCAAAAATGATATTAGTTTGCTTTTGTATTTTTTTAAAATCTGGATTTTTAAATTCATTCCATTCAGTTATTATGATAAGTGCATTAGCATTATTTAGTGCATCATATTTATTATTAAAATATTTAATATTTGGAAATATATTTTTCATATTATCCATAGCCTCTGGATCATAACACTGCACAAAAGCACCATAAGAAAGAAGTTTTGAGATGATATTTATACTAGGAGATTCTCTAATATCATCTGTTTCTGGCTTAAAGCTAAGTCCCCATATGCAAAAAGTCATATTTTTTAAATCTTTAAATCTATTTAATATCTTATCTACTAATATATTTTTTTGATTTTCATTTACTAGCTCTATTGCATCTAGTATTTTTGTCTCAATATTGTATTTTTTTGCTATAAATCTTAGTGCTTTTATATCTTTTGGGAAACAGCTTCCACCATATCCACAACTTGGATATATAAAGCTATATCCCACTCTAGAATCTGCACCTACTCCAATTCTTACATCATTGATATTTGCACCAACTTTCTCTGCAATTTGACTCATTTCATTTATAAAGCTGATTTTTGTAGCAAGTATCGCATTTGAAACATATTTTGTCATTTCAGCAGATTCTGCACTCATAGTAATTATTCTATTATTTCTTGCAAATAATGGAGCATATACGCTTTTAATAGAATCTATAGCAGATTTTTTTACACCACCAATTATGATTCTATCTGGAGACATAAAATCTTTTATAGCCGAACCTTCTTTTAGAAATTCTGGATTTGATATGACATCAAATTTAATATTTTTATCTCTTAGATTTTCTTTTATGATATTTTCAACGAGTTTTGTGCTACCAACAGGCATTGTAGATTTATTTACAATGATTTTATAATCTTGTATACTGCTTCCTATATCTTTTGCAACAGCTTTTACAAAGTCCATATTTGCATCGCCATTATCTTGTTGAGGTGTCCCAACTGCAATAAAAATAATACTAGAATCTCTATATGCTTTTTTAAAATCTGTGCTAAAAGTAATATTTTCTTTATTTTTTTGTATTAATTCTTTTAGACCAGGCTCATATATTGGTATCTGCCCCCCCCCTAATAGCATTAATTTTTACTTCATCATTATCTAGTAATATGACTTTATGTCCTATATCACTTAAGCAAGCACCTGCTACAAGCCCTACATATCCGCTTCCTACTATTGTAATATTCATAAAATTCCTTAAAATATAAGTTTATAATGTTAGCAAATTACTGCATCTAATCTATTATTAATTTGACTTTATCAATCTTTTAGAATCTTTTTAGTTGTTATATAAATAAAATCATTATTTTTCACTAAAAACTCCTTAAAGATTACAAATCTAAAGTTTTTTTAAAATATTGTATAGTTTTTAATAAACCCTCTTTTAGCTCGGTTTTTGGCTCAAAATTTAGTTCCTTTTTTGCTAGGCTAATATCTGGTTTTCTTTGTTTTGGATCATCTTGTGGAAGTGGTTTGAATATGAGTTTAGATTTTGATTTTGTAAGTTCTAATATATTTTGTGCTAATTCTAGTATGCTAAATTCATTTGGATTGCCTATATTTATAGGTCCATAGAATCCATCTTTACTATTCATCAAAGCTATCATTCCATCAATCAAATCATCTACATAACAAAAACTTCTACTTTGGCTTCCATCTCCATAAATTGTAATATCCTCACCCTTTAGTGCTTGTATGATAAAATTACTTACTACGCGTCCATCATTTGGGTGCATACGCGGTCCATAAGTATTAAAAATACGCATAACTTTTATATTTACATTATGTTGCCTTTGATAATCAAAAAATAGCGTTTCTGCACATCTTTTGCCCTCATCATAGCATGCACGAATGCCTATAGGATTCACACAGCCTCTATAAGATTCAATTTGTGGGTGAATCTCTGGGTCGCCATAAACTTCACTTGTGCTTGCTTGAAGTATCTTTGCTTTTGTTCTTTTTGCAAGCCCTAGCATGTTTATTGCTCCCATTACAGAAGTTTTAGTCGTTTGCACAGGGTCAAATTGATAATGGATAGGACTTGCAGGGCAAGCAAGATTGTATATCTCATCGATTTCTACATATAAAGGAAAGGTTACATCATGACGCATAAATTCAAAATTTGGATTGCTAAGTAAATGTAAAATATTTTGTCTTGTGCCAGTAAAGAGATTATCAACACATAATATTTCATCTCCATTTTGCAATAATTTCTCACATAAATGCGAACCTAAAAATCCCGCACCACCTGTAACTAGAATCTTCATAAATATTTAATCTCCATTTGGTATTGCAAGTAGGTATATTTCATCGCTTGGGTGAAATATCGATAGCTTTATTATCCTAAAATTATATCCTAAATTAAGATTTTCCAAAAAAATCTTAGCTCCAAAAAATTGCTCAACATTGTGATAAATAGAAATTGCAAGGATCGGCTTGTGATTTATAATCGTATTTGTCGCTCCATTTAGTGCCATCATCTCGCTTCCTTCAATATCCATTTTGATAAATCCTATTTTTTGAGATCCCCCCCCCCATAAATCTTTGATAATATTATCAATGCTATTAATACTATCTATCATTTTATTTAGTGGCAAGACATTTTTTAGATTAAATTTTTTGATATTTTCACTCAATGCTAAAAAATTATTTTTATCTGCTTCGATAGAAATAATTTGCTTTGGATTGTATAAACTAAAAATATATGCAGAATCTCCATTGTAAGCACCTACATCTAAAATAACATTATTTGTTATGAAATTGTCTATATTGTTTTTATTTAAAAATTTTATTCCATTATGAAAAAAGTAGGTCTCACTTGTAAAATAATGATATTTAAAAGGATATTTTTCATAAGTTTTCTCTCTCAATATTTTTTCTTGCAAGCTTAATTCATATTCACTAAATAATGTATTTTTATGAATTAAAATCTTTTGATTTTTTCGTGGTATTAAAAAGATTAATCGTTCCAATACCAAATCAATGACTTTTTTAGAATCTTCAGGCAAATTTGCTTTTAGTCTTTTTAAATTTTGATTTATATCGCATTTAAAGATAGAATCTTTAAAGCTATCACTCCAATAATAGCCAATATCAACATAATCATCAAATTTATTTAGTCCTAAAAATTTTTTTATGATTTTCTTTATAATTTTTTTCATTTTTATCCTTTTAGGATTCTGGCAATTAGCATTAGTTTTCTAAAAAATGAAAATGGCGTATAAAGTGTGATTTTTATATATTTCCATTTTTCTTTATTTGATAGAAATTCAAGATACAGGCTTGAAGTAGAGAAGTATATTTTGTTTTTATTGATTAAAAATCTAAAAAGTCGTTCAATACTAATTTCTCTTTTGAAAAGATAATTAAAATCAAAGTTTTTGCCATAGTGATTATTTTGTCCATGGATTCTATATTTGATACCATAAAAATCTAGATTATATATATTTGCACATACAAGAGATGCGCCCCATATTATGCAGTCATCAGCGCGGATTCTCCATTCATTTTCAAATGGAAGTGGCAGAATCTTATCTAATATCTCTTTTTTGATACTAATTGTCGATGTAGATGTCCCTAAATAATCTTTAAGAAAATATGCCCTATATAATCCAAATCCAATAATGCCGCTTTTATATTCATTTGTGATTTTTTCAATATTTCCATTTTGATAAATATTTTCTTGTTGGCAAAACATAAAATCGATTTGTGGATTTTGTATGTATGTATTTATGCAAGTTTGTATATAATTTTCATTCATCAAATCATCAGCATCTAGAAAAAATACTATTTTAGTATCATTGTCTATTGCTTCAAACCCTGCATTAAATGCACTTAGCTGACCACCATTTTGTTTATTAATAATTTTTATATCTTTTATAGATTCTATAATTTTTAGTGAATTATCACTGCTACCATCATTTACAACGATGATTTCGATATTTTGATAATTTTGTTTTTTTACAGATTCTATGCAAGGAATGATAAAGTTCTCATAATTAAAAAGATTTATTAGAACGCTTACTTTTGGCATTTGCATCACAAATCCTTATTTTATGCGACTAATTTCATCTTTGCTAAAAAACCATTCCCATTCTTCTTTTTCAATGACTTTAAGTTGATCTTTTAAGTAGAATCTAGGGTTGCTTTGCTTTCCATTTGCAATTTTTATAGGTTTGATTGCATTGCTACCAAATTCATCGATAAAATCACATGCAAATCCATCGCATATTTCTTTAATATCGCAAGATTGGCATTTTTGATGGTGAATTTTTGATTTGTTTAACTGCTCTAAGACTTCTTTTTGCTCAAAATAAAAATGTTCTATTTTGCTAAATCCACTTCTAAAATATGTATCTGGTGTATAGAATCTCATTTTTTCTAAAATTGGCTTTTGGTATGCAGGGATTGGTGCATATTTTGGAGAAAAAGTGATAAATGGCTTTATAAATTTTGCAAACCATATAAATTTTTCTCTCAAATTTCCACGATAAATTTTGTGTAATTTAAATCTTGATAGATAATATATCGTGCGTCTTTTTTCAATATCTTCTTTTGCTCTTCTTTGATTTGGTCTATCAATCCACAGCCTTGAGCTTGATTCCCATTCATGATTGTCATATAACATTTGAGTGCTATTTTGGATGTTTTTGCGATATTTTTCATTTACTACGCAAAATGGTAAGAATCTAAGATTTACTTCAATATGATTAGATTCTAGCTTATCAATTAGGGGTTCTAGTTTTTGAGCGATAATATCATAATATGGAATCTTATATTTATCTCTTAGCATTTTTTGATCGCCAGTATTATTATAACCTATGAAATTCACAGCCCTTGCATTGTAATCTAGAGCTATTTGTGTGATTTTTTCGAGATCATTTATAATTTCATTGGATAAGACGGCATTTACTCGTATTGGAATCTCTAAATTTGCTAGATTTTCTAAGGCTTGCATTTGTTTATTAAATGCACCATTTTTGCCAACTACCTTATCATAAGTCTCTCCTACACCTTGAAGTGAGACCAAGAAATCATAAATCCCAGCATCTTTAAACTTCTTTGCGTGATTGACATTTGCAAGAGAAATCAGATTTGTTATGAGAGTTGGTTTTAGCCCAATTTTATTGCAATATTCTATAAGTTCAAAAATATGTGGATATATGGTAGGTTCGCCGCCTTGTATGTCAATACTATTTAATCCATAATCATCTACAAAAATTTTACAAATCTCTTTTGCTTTTGTGAGTGTGAAAAATGGATGTTCTGGGTGGCTTTTATCTTCTATCCTTTCTTTGAAATAGCAAAAATAACAATTAAGATTGCAAGTTTGTCCAAGCCAAATCACTCCGCGTCTTGTAGGAAGCTTTTTGTTTGTAAGGACAAAATCATTATTGATATTTTTTATTATTATATTATTTTGGGAATCCTTTCTGCCCCCCCCCATTGACTATTTCATTCATTCTTTATTCCTTTTTATATTTAAATTTTGCCATTCTATATAATTTATTTTTAAAAAAATATTATTGATATTAAATAATATCGTGATGAATTGCTGATATAGAATAATTTGGCTGTCTATCTAGTGGCTTGAAAGCAAAATTTCTACTTAAAAATATTGATGTTGTCCATGTATAGCAATTTATCGCACCAAATCCAGAAAAATCAATTTGTATAAAATCATTTTCTCGCAAAAATTTTGCGATTCCATTATACCAATCAGCATTATCTAGTATCACCATGACACCATCTTTTGATTGTGTATTTAAAATATCTAGCACCACTTTTGCACATAGCATTCTTGTATCTTTACCAAAAATCCCACCACCATCAATAATTGCTATGTCAAATTTTTTATTTAAAGTAAGTGGAAATTTTGCATAATCATCATTTGGATTTGTATTTATTGCAGTCTTTAGATGTAAGTGATTGTTTGGTTTCATTTGTGATTTTATTGTATCAAACCACTCTTTGTCACTTTCAATTGTAGTTACTTCTTTTGCCCTTGCACTCCAGTATAAAGACGAGCTACCCCCCCCCATTCAAGAACTAATTTTTCTCTTAAATCTAGTGCATTTAGATATTCTAAAGTTGGATAGGTATACCACGCAATTGGATTATTGTTTTTATCTATACTTTTCCATTCTTTCATGCTTTGGAGTTGATTGTATTCTTTTATTAGTGTTTTTATATTTAGATATTGCCATTTGTATGGGTAATATTTATCTAGCAATGATTTTGGAATTAGTTTTTTTATAATTTGCTTCATTTATCAATCCTTTGTTTTTCTTTTTATTATATATCTTTTTATCTTATTTATTATTCTTTTAAATATATTTGGGCTTGCTATGATTTTATAATTTGCCATATCAAGATTCTGATTTCTTTGGATTTTATCTGGGTGATTTAGTGGAAAACATATCTCATAGATAGGCATATTTTGATATTTAGATTCTCCTGTTGTATGTGTGGCATCATCTCTATTAAATCCAATATTTTTTATCATATTATTTTTTGGATATATGCAAAGCCCGTTATTCTTCCATATGCTAAAACTCCAAGGATAATCCCAAGTATCAATCTCTCCCCTAAAATATGCACTTAATACTTTTTTGTATTCATTTTTTTCTTTTCTACTATCAAATTTGATCTTTTTAAAATCATCAATAAAATTTTTGTTTTCAAGTTCGTATTTTTTCCATGCTCTTCTCCAACTAGCCCAGCCCCAAATGTGATTATATTTTGAAAAGTAATAACTTGAATTTATAGAATCTTTTGTTTTTTTATCAAAATCAAATGCGCTCCAGCCACTCACCATAAATATTTTTTCATTATTTTTATACATTTCTAGCATTTCATCGCAGAATCTAAAAAAGCTTATGCTTGGAAAACAATCATCTTCTAGTATGATTCCATATTCTTCATTATCAAAAAACCACTCAATAGCAGAGCTTACAGCCTTTTTGCAACCAAGATTTTTGCTTAAGAATCTTGTTTTTATTTCACAATCCCACGATATATGCGAGATTAGAAACTCTCGCACTTCATCTACTTTATCTTTCTCTTTTATCCCAAATGTATCTATTTTATCTCTTGCTCCATCACTTGCTAAATATATTTTTGGTGGTTTTACTTTTGCAATTTGATTGAAAACTTCTTTTGTTGTATCAAGTCTATTGAATGTTAGGAATAAAATTGGAGATTTGCAGGCTGCCATTATGCAGCCTTTTTGGAGGTGTGAGCGTAGCTAGATTTGGCTACCCCCCCCCTATTGTATAATTTTAGAATCTTATTTTTTATTCTTGAAATTAGCGGTTTTTTTAAATTTTTGTGAAATTGCTGTATTTTATTTAGAGCGATTTTATCTTCTTTGATCTCTAATGGAAAAGAAATAGGGAATTTTTCATTTATAGCTTTTGCATTATAAATATCTTCACTACCACAATGCACACCACTTCCATCAAATCCTATTTGTTTTATATAGGATATTTTTGGTGCTAGATTTAGGGCATTAGATTTGTAACATATTAGATAATTAAAAATTGCCCAAGTTTTTATTTTGCCACTTTTATTTAATAAAAAATCATTGAAATAATTTGCATATCCTTCAAGATTTATTGCTTTTATATCTGCTTTGTTAAAATTATTTTCTACCCATTTTATATCTCTAGCATATAGATTCCATCTATCCTCCCAAGTGCCCCAGCCCCAACAATGTGGAATCCTCCAAAAATAGCAATCATCTAAATCATTAGAATCTATTGGATAGCTCCATGCATTGATACTCCATACCTTGCTTTGTTTTTCATATTTATTTAGACTTTCATTCATATAATCTAAAAATACCTTGCTTACTACGATATCATCTTCTAGTATGATTGCTTTTTTGTGAAGTTTTATGACCTTGCTAATGCCATTTATAATAGAATCTGCAAGTCCTATATTTTTATCTTGTATCACTAAATGGATATTTTTAAAATTATTAGATTTTATTTTGAAATCTTTTAGATAGCTTTGTAGCTTTTGTGATTTTGAAATCTCTTGATTTGTTGCATTATCTTTTATACCATCACAAAATATATAAAGCTCACTATTTTTTGCTAATTTGTTTTGCATGAGACTTTCTAATACTTTTTTTGTATGTTCAAGTCTATTGTATGTAAAAAGAATAATTGGTGCTAGATTCATAAAATTCCTTTGAAAAAAGTAGTTATTATATCGCATTTATCTATTATAAGATTCTTGATTTGTTTTTATGAATTTATATAAATGCAGCACAGAGCGTAAAAAATAGTATTTTAATCCTCCCATAATCTTAAAAATTCAAATTCTTTTTGTTCGATTTTTTTAGAATCTATTTTATATATGATTTTTGCAGGATTCCCAAAATAATAATTCCAAGATTTTAGCTTGCGTCCTATATTTAAGCTCATAGCACCAAGGCTTGCACCTATTTCAAATATACTCCCAGGTAGCACTAAACTATGACTTCCAATATGATTGTGACGTTTTAGTATCACTTCTTTATGTAAAACATTTCTAAAATTATCTAAAATACAAGGACCAATTAAATTGCCATTATAAAAATCATCGCTACTTGCATAAATTTTTGCATATGAGCTCATTCCACAAAAATCACAAAAACAACACCACTTTCCCCGCCTATAATACTTGCATAGTTTGCAATATGGACAAAATTCCCTATAGTAATCTTTCCACTTAAAATCGCAAAATCATCTATTCTGATATTATTTTTTAGTGTTATTTTTTCTGGTGAATAGATTCTTGCAAATTTGCTTATTAATACATTATCTCCAATTTCTCTAAATCCAATATTTTGCAGTTCATCATCACTATAATGACTTTTGTTTCTTTGGGATTGCATGAGATTTGTGATTATATTTAGAGGTTTTTTCATAAGATTCCTCCACCATCAATAACGATATTTTGCCCTGTTATGTATGCAGAATCTTTGCTTAATAAAAAAATAACAAGCGGAGTTATATATTCTACTTTTCCAATGCCAAGCGGATACATCATATCTATATTTGAAATATATTCTTTATCATAGACACTTTTCCAAGATTCTATCATCTCTGTTAATACAAATCCTGGTGATATTGCATTTATGCGATATTTTGGTGCAACTTCTAAGGCTATTGATTTTATGGCAGCATTGATTCCTGCTTTTGATGCAGAGTAGTTTGCAAGTCCTTTTTGTGCTTTGATACTAGCATTTGAGCTAATCCAAATAAAACTTGCTTTATTGTTGCTTTTTGGCTCTTTATCAATAGAAAAATTAAATATTTCTGCTCCATTCATAAATAGATATTTTTCTTTATTATCAATCCTAAATGCACTATTTGGATATATTAGATTCTCATATCCTTTGCCATCTGCATGCAAACTAAAATAAGAATCTTTATTTGTGTTATCACAAGAGATTAGTGTAGTGCTTCCTGCATCGCCAAAGATTGGTGCAGTATTGGAATCTAGAGGATTTACTATCTTGCTTATTGTATCGCCTACGCATAATAATACATTTCTAGCTCCATTTTGTATCATTGTATAAGATAGAAATAATCCATCATATTTTTTTAAATCACCATCATAAAATATATTTATTTGCTCTTTTAGATTTATTATCTTATTTGGGATAGTGCTAAAAATGGCTTTTATGGAGATGTTTTTAAATTTTGCTTTCATTTTATCCCTCCATTATTTGTGTAGATAAAATGAAATAAAAGAAAATTTTTAAAAAATAGAATCCCCCCCCCCATTTTTAAAGCAATATTGTTTTAGGAGATTTTTTATTTGAGATTTGTTATTAAATGCGATTACATCGATAATGCTAAGATTTTGAATAAAAGTATTTCCAAATTGATTATAAAAAAGATTAGAATCTATTTGCATAAATCTAAGTTTGATATTTTGCTTTTCAAATTCTTTTTTATCATAAAGTGAGATTCCACCAATAGAATTTATATATATGTTTGATTGCATAGCTTTACATAGTGCTATAACTTTATCTTGTGCTCTCAATTCGTGATTTATAGGTAGAGTTGATGAGATAAAAATATTTGTATCAATTTTTAAATAAATACATATTTTAAGGATTGAGTGATAAATAAAATCAAATAAATTTTCTTTTGGATATGCAAAAATAGATTCTAATAGTGGCATTAAATCATTATGATATGGTGCTTTGATATATGCAAAATGAATAGAATCTAGTAATTTTTCTTTATCAAAATTTTTTGCTAAATATCGCTCATTTATATTTAAATAATCAGAATCTTTTTGCAAGGCGATAGAAAATGCTTTTGGCTTGCCATTTTGCAAAAATTGATTTTTGCTTACAAAATATTTTTTTGAATATTGAATATTATCATATATAATAAAATTATCCACTGCATTAATTAGCTGAAAATATCCAATATATGGCAAAAAATATGGTTGCATTATAGCTAGACTTTGATTTTTAGGAGTGTATTTCATGCTACGCACTCCTTAGTGTATGATGGGAGTGGGTAGTAAATAATAAATAAGATTCTAAGATTCTTGTATGATGGGCTTCCCCCCCCCATTTTTATTTTTATTAGATTTTGCATATTTTTTATGTTTTTATGCATTGATTGAATTGAGCTAGATTTAAAAATAACTATTCCTATAGTTGCATTGCTACCGCTAAAATGGCTGATTTTATCACCAATATTGATAAATATTTGCAAAGATTGAATATTTGGCTTAAAATCCTTATCTATTTCTAAACCTTCATATATACCGCTTTTGTTTGAATGTAAAACATAGCAAGCAAAATAACCATTTAAAGTGGAGTTTTTTATCTCATCTTTTAGTTTTTGTAAGTCCATCCCAAGAGCTGCTCTAATTTGAGCATCTACTAAATCTACTCCATAGGCTAAATGAATTGTTTGAGGGATGAGATTCCCTCCATTTCTAGGACCAATTTCTAAAAAATATACTTTGTTATCTTTTATTCTAATATCAAAATTGTAGCTTCCTGTTTTTAAATCTAATAGATTTAATACTTTTTGTATTTCATCTCTTAGCATATTTTTTGTTTTTTCATCTCCAATATATGGAAAGCTCTCGCATATCGGGACAAATGGTGATTTGCTTTTTGTATTAAAATGTTCATTTGCAAAGCCACAAAATACAAGCTTACCATCTATGCTAAAACCATCACCTGCTATCTGGAATCCATCATAATTTATCCATTCCTCTAAAATGACTTTTTTACTTAGGCTGTATTGCATGGCTTTGAAGAAGTATTTTTTTAAATCATCTTTGCAATCTATCTTATAAACGCCTTTACTGCCACTTGAATCTACAGGTTTTAAGATAAGTGGAAATGCAAGATCTTGCATTTTTTCTAAGCCATCTTGTAAATCACAAAAACTAATGCCTTTTGGTGCATGAAATCCATTTTTATGTAAAAATTCTCTAAAAAGCGCCTTATTTGTTAGTATCTCTACACTCTTATAAGGCAATCCATTTAATCCTAAATGTTGTGCTACAAAGCTTGCAGTAGGTGCAGCTGGGTCGCTTGCATAAGCTAATATCCCATCGATTTTTAATCTTTTTGCAAGATTTAATACTTCTTCTTTGTTTGTTGTTGAGATATTGTGATATTCATCTGAATATTTATGCCCAGGATTGTTTTTTAAATAATCACAAGTAATGACATATAAGCCCATTTCTTTTGCTTTTAAAATAGCATGTGTTTGAAAATAGCTACCGCCTAACATTAGAAGTTTTTTCATGAAAAAGTCCCATTATTGTTTTTAAATTTGCTTAAAAATTCATTTTTTAGTTTGAGTAAATTTTTGTTTCGTTCAGCTATTCTTTTTGCTGGATTTCCAAAGTAGATTCCAAAAGGTCTTGTAGGTCGCATAACAAGACTACTACTTCCAACTGCGACACCTTCTCTTATGTGTGCTCCAGGCATGATACAGCTCATAGAGCCTACAATGGAATTTTGTCCAATATAAAGTGGTTTAGAGTAAGTTCCTCTATATTCTTTAGGGATGCAAGCACCTGTCATAAATTCACCACTATAATCATCACTTCCACTAAATGCATGAACTCTTGGTGCAAATCCGCTAAAATCTTCCATTATGATTTCACCATCATCACTTGCAAGCAAGCTACAACCAAGGCTAATATGCACATAATCTCCTATTGTGATATGATTGCCAAGCACTACAAAATCATCTATTTTTATATTGTTTCCAAGGGAGATTCTATTTGGGCGATAAAATGTAACTTTGTCGCTTATAAGGAGATTTTTCCCATAGCTTTTTAATCCAAGTTTTGCTATTTGTTCTTCTTTAAGATAAGGCATAATTGCCTCCAAAATAAGCTTTTTTATTTGGTAAAAAACTAAAAATTTGCAAAATCTCATCTAATATCCCCCCCCCCATAGAATCATTTTGCTTTTTAGTTTTGATATATCTTTTCTGTTTAAAAATCTAAGTTCTAAAAATTCATCATTTTTTAAAAATAAAATCTTGTCTTCATATGTTTCTAATATTTCATATTCTTTATAATGTGGGCTTATTTTTTTTAAAAATTTATTTTTTATTTTTTTTATTTCTAACACTTTAAATTCTCCTATTTTTGTGATTATTGTCGCAGCGATATTTTCTATACCAAAGGCATTTATCGTGCGTATTAGTTTTTTATTGTTGCTATTTATGTGGATTTTTATATCTTTTGGGCGAGAGTAGTAGCTCTCTTTGTATATTTTTATTTTATTTGTGGCTTTAAAATCATTTTGTAATGCTATTTTAAAAGCCATTGCTTCAGCTTTAAATGATAGTTTGTATAAAAGTGCTAAGCTTAGATTTTTTAGCGGTATTTCAACTTGAGATAGAATCTCTCCTTTATCTACTTCATCATTCATCATATGCACGCTAGCTCCAGCTTTTTTATTAAACAAGATTGCTCCATTTATAGGGTGTTTGCCTCGAAGGCTAGGAAGTAGTGAAGGGTGGATATTTATAAATTTTTGATTAGGTTTTTTTAGTGATGATACAGGTAGTATAAAAGGGCAGCCATTTGAGATTAATATATCAAAATTGCAATTTTTTATCTCATTTAAGAGTATTTCTTTTGTATCAAATAAAATAAAATTTTCTAGTTTTATATTTTTGTGTGCATAAGAATCTTTCAATATTAAAATTTTTTCTAATCTTATATTTGATTGCAAAATCTCATCTAATACATCTAATCTATTGCCAATAAAAATAGCTTTTTTCTCTTTTGTATTATTGTGCAAAATGCTAGGGAAAAATGCAGGATAGCTTGTAGAATCTTTTATTGATACAATATTATTTTTTATAGAGATTGAATCTATATTATTATAAATATATTCAATCATTGGAATCTGCAAAGATAATACATCTTCATAATCTCTAAATTCACTTGATTTTATGATACTTTGCATAATAATTGGACCGCTATCTATACCATCATCTACAAAATGCGCAGTATTTCCTAGTAAAAATGCCTTATTTTCCAATGCTTTATCAATAGCTTTATTTCCACTAAAAAGTGGCAAAATAGAAGGGTGGAAGTTGATTATTTTATTTTGATAGATTTTTAATAACTCACCTACTAAAAGCAATCTACCAAAGCAAAAACAATGTGTAATATCCAATCTTTGCATCGCATTTAAAAGTGTATTGCTTAGATAAATATTTCGCTCTTTTAGGTTTAAGCCGAGTTTTTTATAATCGATTTCTAATAATTCTATATTTTTATTTTTTGCATATTGATTTAAAAGCGATAATGGTGGATTATCAAATACTATTAATGCAGTGGATTGTAATATCTTAGAATCTTTTTTAAACAATGCAATCAATCTTTGGGCAGCCCCTGATACATAAAAACAAATCTTAGGCACAATGCACCTCATATTTTGTAATATGGCTTGGGCTATTGTATCTATCATCTAATACCCCCCCCCATTTAGTGATTTTAATAATTCTATTCATTTCAAATTCTCCATATCTTTGGTCTATTGGTAGAGGTAAGAGATGATCTCTTAGATGCAATTCAAAAGATTTTTTTTCACACCACATTTCCATGTCATTCCAATATGTAGCCACAAAAATTTTATTTTTAATTAGTTTTTCTCTTAGGCTTTTATCTCCAAAATAAGGATAAATCATAGGAATCTCATCAGATTCTAGATTTGGTTTTATGGAGTTTTTTAGTGCATTATTTAGATAGTTGTAGTTTTTGATTCTTTTTTGTTTGATTTGTTTATAATCAATAGATTGAAGTAATGTATATGTGAGATTTGACATCGTTTTGATGTGTTTTGTATGGCTTTTTTCAGCTTTTAAAAAATCACTATATCCAGCTTCAGCACCATTTTCGATTCTAGTAAATAAATATTTTGCTCTATATAGACTAGAATCTTGTTTTATATTGTCTATTTTGCTTTTATTATCATATAAGATTCCGCCATCGCTTACGCCTAAAAACTTTCTTGGACTATAAAAACATATTTTTGATTTTTTTGCAAAAAAACTTTGTGCATTGTCAATGATTAGATTTTTGTATTTTTTATTTAGTAGTTTTACATTGTTTTTATTAATGCCAAAATAATCATTATAAATTATCCAACAATGCTTTTTACAATCCAATCTTGGGCTTAAATCTTCATTGATATGATAGAATCTAATATTGCAATTTTGCTCTTTTATGCTATCAAGCACACTTTTGCAAGTAAAATATGGAATAAAAATTTCTTTTATATTATGAGTTTTTATAATAAGCTTTATGGCACTTCTTGCTAGGTTTAAATGTAGTGCATTTTTGTGTGGATATGAATTTTTACATAATTCCAATGCAAAATAGCCACCAATAGCAGGATATTTATTCATTTTATATCCTTTATTTCATCTATAAGTGATTTTGTGATTATATTAGGCTTAAATGATGAGGTGTAGGCTAGTTTTATTAGTGTTTTTATATCGCTTTGATATTTATAATGCAGTTTAGTGGCAGTGATAATTTTTATCATGCACATGCCTTTGATGGATTATTTATAGAGGATTTTTTAGAATTCCCCCCCCCCCATAAAGTTCTTTTTAAAATCTTCTTCTAGTTTTAAAATATCTTTACTTCTTTTTGCAATCTCTTTTGCTGGGATTCCAAAGTAGATTCCAAAAGGTTTTGTAGGACGCATAACAAGGCTTAGAGCGCCTACACTTACACCAAAAGCCAAACCTTTACTATTTGGTAAAAGCACGCTATTGCTTCCAATAATACTATGCTTACAAAGTGTGATTTGCTCTTGTGTGATATTTTTGTATTGTGTGGGAATAAGCGGATTTGTAAGGCTATTTCCACTATAATCATCACTTGAGGCATAGATTTTTACACCGCTACTAATGCTAACAAAATCTTTTATAATTACGCCGCTTTCAGCCCCTACGATTTGACTACAAGCTCCAATATGCACAAATGAGCCAATTTGTATGTTTCCACTTAATATCGTAAAATCATCAATACGCACATTGCTGCCAATGCTTATTTGCTCTATGCCATATATGCTTACTTTTTTACTTAAAAATATATTGTTACCAAGATTTTTAAATCCTAATTTTTTTAGCTCTAAATTTGAATAAAATCCCTGCATCATTTAGCCTTTAGTAGAATTTGCATATATTCTAACTTTCTTAAATCTCTCACTTATCTCTAGAGATTCTACTTGTTCTATTTTTGTAGGGATTTTGTAGTTTGCAAGCTTATTTTTGCAGTAGATTCTAATTTTCTTTTTTAGTTCTGCATTAGATTCTATTTTAGAATCTAATACTACTTTTGCACTTACACTTTGTCCCATAATAGAATTTGTTTCTCCATAAACTAAGCAATCTAAAATATAAGGCAATTCTAAAATCACACTCTCAACTTCACTAGGTAATACTTTTTCACCACCAACATTTATTACTTCTTTTGTTCTAGCAACAATTTTTATATATTCTTCTCCACTAGATTCCATTACTTCTACTAAATCACCTGTAGCAAAGTATCCTTCATCATCAAATACTTTATTATCACTATTTAAATAACCTAAGCTTTGAGTTTTACTTTTTAAATAAAGTTCATTGTTTTTGATTTTGTAATCTATATTTTCTAGTTTTATAGAATCTTTTAGGCTTTTTGTTTGGATTATTCCTGTCTCGCTTGTCCCAAATGTTTGGTGAAAACGCACCTTTGGAAAAGCTAGCTTTAATTTATATAGCAAGGAAGGTGGCATCATCTCACTTCCATATGTAATAATGCGTAAATTGCTTAAATCATAATTATTTTGAATATTGCAAGTTAGCATAAGATTTAAGAGGCTAGGGCTTGCAGGAAGTAAAGAAATTTTATAATCTTGCAAGGCTTTTGCTATATCTTTTATATTTTTTCTATCTTTTAGTGCAATACCACAGCTACCACTGCTCAAACTATTAAAAAGCGTATTTAATCCACCAATATGATCAAATCCTAAAAATAAAAGCAAATTAATAGGCTTTACCCTTTTATCTATATAGCTTTCAAGCATAGAATCTAAATCATGCACTATTGCTTTTGGGATTCCTGTGCTACCGCTTGAAAACAAAATAAGCCCACTTTTATTTTTTAATCTGGATAATAAATTATTTTCACTTTTATTATTAGTTTTTTCTAATTTATTATTTTGATAGATATATTCAATCTGTGCTGCTTTTATAGAATCTTCATTTGGATTTGATTTTAAAAGTGGCGCAACTATCATTTTATGTTTGTAGCAGCAAAGTAAAAAACTAATAGAATCTATATCATAATCACCAATTAAAGCTATAGTGCTTCCTTGCTCTATATTTGATAAAATTAAAGACTTTTCATCAATTTTTTTAAATAAATCTCTATAGCTATATGGATTATCATCATATATAATAAAATTTCCACTATGTTTTGAGATTTTCTCTAAGAAATTAGCCATTTACTACGCCCCCTAGATAAATCACTTGTCCGGTGATAAAATCACTATTTTCATTGATAAAAAAATCAATTACATTTAAGACATCGCTAAATTCTCCAAATCTTTTTATGGCTTGCTCGTTTAGTAAATTTTGCATTTTTTCTTTTGGGACATTTTTGATTAAATCTGTTGGAATAGGGGTTGGTCCTACTGCATTTATCGTAATTCCAAGCTCGCTTAATTCTTTTGCTGCAATTTGGGTAAAATTTACTATTGCTGCTTTTGAAGCTGCATAAATTGCCTCACCTTCCAATCTAAGCGGAGTTGCGATTGTGGCAAAATTCACAATGCGAAAAGGCAAACCTTGCATTTTATTTTTTTTATAAGTTAGACTCATGAGTTTTGCTACTTCTCTTAGGAATAAAAATGAGCCAAAAACATTTGTATTAAAAATATTTTGCACACTTTTATATGGTGTTGTTAAAATGTGATTCATAGAGGCGATTCCAGCATTATTAAGTAAAATATCAATTCTGCCAAATTCTTTTTTTATCGTTCTTATCATTGAAACAACTTGAGATTCATTACTTACATCTAGCTCAAAATGGCGATAATTTTCGTGCTCTATGCTAGAAACCCCACGAGAACAGCCACATACTATGTGTCCTTTTTTTAGATAATATAAGCTTAATTCCTTGCCTATGCCTTTTCTAGTGCCAGTTATTACTATTATTTTATTTTTCATTTGTCCTGCTTAAGAGAGATTATGTATTTTGTTAGTGTTTCTACATCTCTAAATGGTGAATTTCTCAAACTCATTGCTTTTTCATCTGCCAAAACCACTGCCACTCCGCCCCATGCTTCACTCAAAGATTCTTCTAAATCTGCTATAAAGCTAACTAATGCAAGAGAATCTAAATTGCCATCAATACCATATATTTTAGTTTCTCTTGTTGGGTTTTTAAGCTCATTGTTTTCTAATTCATCTGCTAGATTTTTTAGTGCATTAAATATAATTTTTTCAATATTTTCCATTTTGCTTTTTTCCTTTTATTTGAGATAAAAAATATGAAGAAAGAGATAAAAAGTCTAAAAATATAAAGATAGAAGTAGGGATTAAGGGATTTTATATTTTGGAATCCCCCCCCCCATACATGGTATTTTTGGCGAAATCTTTTTTAAATGCTATTTCTAATTCTAAAATCTTTTTTGCTCTAGAGCCAATCTTTTTTGCAGGGATTCCAGCAAAGATTTCAAATTCATTGATATTACTTTTTAGCAGAGAAAATGCCCCAAGCACACTACCAATACCGCATACTACATCAGGCAATATAGTAGCATTTGAGCATATTTGTGTATGTTTTTTTAAAAGGACTTTTTTGTATGTTGTATTGCAGAATCTAGAATCTACAACACCACTAATTAGAGCATTTCCGCTGAAATCATCATTGCTTGCAAATATAGTAGCTTTTGGTGATATAGTGCAAAATTCGCTTATTTCAATTCCATTTTTACCACCATAAAGTGCCACAAATGCAGCAATATGAATAAAACTTTCTAATTTTATAGCACCGCTTAATATTGCAAAATCATCTATTCTTATATTATTGCTAAATTCCATTAAATGCGTGTTATAGAGGCTTGCTTTTTTGGATACTAGAATATTTTGTGGGTTTTTAGGAAGTTTAATTTGTAATTGTTTTAATTCATCAATGCTTAAGTGTGACATTTAAGCACTCTTTTTAAGGAGGAGATTGAATCTTTTATCTAAGATTCTATTTTTGAGACAACCCCCCCCCATAGTAGGATTTTTGATAATATTATCTTTTTGTAATTTTAAAGAAACAAATATTTTATCTCCATTTTTATCAATAAAATAGGCATTTTTGTATGGTTTGTGGCTTAATGCTCTAAGATAATCTATCGCTTCTTGCATCGTTAGAATCTTATCTAGGTTTATTTTGCATAGATTTTTAAAATCATTCATAGAATTGTAATTTGAGTGCTTGTAATCTATGTCTATAAATTTATATGTTTTATTGATAATAGAATCTAGATTGCGTCTAAAAATTTTTACTTCTAAATTTAGAATCTTTTTATATAAACTTAAGCTATCATCATATGATTTTATAGCAACTTCTTCTCTATCTATTATTTTGCCATTATCAATTTTAGAATCCATAATATGGAGTGAAGCACCTGCTTTTAGCTTATTTATGATAGAAAATACATGTGGGAATATACCTCTATTATGAGGATTAAAACCAGGGTGGAGATTGAAACAAGGGATTGTTTCTACTAGCTCTTTTGGAAATATCATCTTGCTATGGATTGAAAATCCAATATCAAATTTAAGCAAATCGTTATAATCATCTTTGATATTTTTTTGCTTTATAAAATCAAAGTCTTTAAATTTATTTTTTGAAGTAGGATTACAAAAATATTTTATATCTATATCTTTTTTAATATTATTTTTTATCACATCATAAATTGGTAAAAAAATATCATAATTATCAGTTAATATAAAAATTTTCATACAAAATATTCTCTAAGATTTGGTTATATTTTTTGATTTTTTAAAAGTTGTGAAAATAGAAATTTTCAAACTATCCACCTCGTATAAATCGTTATTTTTCTAAAATAATGAGTTCAAATTATACTTGAAAAATGATTAATGTAAATATATTTATATTTTTTTATTTATCTACCAAAGCATTATTTTATCTATAAAAAACAAGCATTATTAACCTTAATATTTATAGTTTGAAAATTTCTATTTTCAAAATTTTTAAAGAGTATTTATGTCTATATTAAGGCTAGGATTCATCGGTGGCAGCTGTGATTCTGCTATTGGTTATACGCATTTTGTATCTACTCGTATGGATAATAAATTTGAAATCTGTTGTGCTTGTTTTAGCACAAACAAAGAGATTAATCATAAGACAGCATACCTATGGGATAGCAATATTAGAATCTATGATGATTATAAGGATTTATTGAAAATAGAGCAGGGTAAAATTGATGCTATTTGCATTCTTACTCCAACTCCTACGCATAAACAAATATTGCTTGATTGTATAAGATATGGATATGCTGTTGTTGTTGAGAAAACGCTTTGCAGGAATCTTAATGAAGCCAAAGAGATCGCCGCTGCATTGCAAGATAAAAATATTTTTTTGGCGGTGATTTATAATTATACTGGTTATCCTATGATTCGTGAATTGAGATATATGATAGAAAATGGCGAATTTGGAGATATTTTTCAAATAAATATTGAAATGCCACAGGAAAGTTTTATTTGCAAGAATGATAATGGCGAGGTAAAGATTCCACAGAGTTGGCGATTAACTGATGGAATAATACCTATTATTTCACTTGATTTAGGGATACATTGCCATAATCTAATTTATTTTTTAACCCATAAAAAAGCACTTAATGTATATAGTAAATATAATGGTTGTGGGAATTTTAAAAATATCATTGATAATGTAAATATTTTTGCCACTTATGAAGATAATATATCGGTAAATATGTGGTTTTCAAAGTGTGCATTAGGTCATAGAAATGGACTAAAACTTAGAATCTTTGGTTCTAAATCTAGTTGCGAGTGGTTGCAAAGTAATAGCGAAGAATTAATACTCAATACCCAATCTGGAGAAAGAATCATAAAAGATAGGGCATCACCAAATCTAAAAATTGCTTCACTTGCCCGCTATAATCGATTTAAGGCAGGACATCCACAAGGTTTTTTGGAAGCCTTTGCGAATTATTATTATGATATTGCCATAAGCCTTGTAAATTTTAAAAATGGCATAGATTCTACTTCGCCTTATATTTTTGGTTTAGGTGAATCAAAAGAAGGATTATTGTTTTTTGAGAGTGCTACATTATCGGCACAAAAAAATAATATCGTTGAGATTGATTATAGAAATATGGAGGTAGATAAATGAAAATCTATAAAACAGATAATAACTTAGCTACGTTATTTTTCAACTCTTTTTTTAATCATAAAGATACTAGTTTTAAACGTTATATTTTTGGACATAACCAATATTCAAAAAATATCATAAAAGTTCTTTTAGATAATAAAATTGAATGTGATGGAATCATAGATGATTTTACAACCAATCAATATTATGAAGTCAAAGATTATAAAATACCCATAATAAAGGTAAATGATTTAGTACCACACAGTCTATCCAATAAATCAATCGATAAATCACCACTTTGTATAAAAGTAGTAGTAGTAGTTACATCACAGACTAAAAGTGCTATTGCAAAAATACAATCTATATCTAATGATTCTACTTTGATTGATTTAGAATATATTGATTATTTTGCATTACAGAGAGCTTCAAGAGAATCTGCAAATCTAAAATTATTAGAGTTAGAATTTTTTGATGCTTTTAAATGCAATCACTTGCACAAAAATGTTAGCACTTGGGAAGACTTTAGACTTGACTATCTAAATCATAAAAATAAATATCAAGAGATTTTTGATAGATTGCAAGATGAAGAATCTAAAAGTCAATTTGAAAAAATTATAAACTTTAGACTAAATAGTGATTATTCATTTATGAAAGATTTTGATTTTATTCCACAAGAGCAGTATTTTGAAGATTTTTATGATATTGATAATGTAAGATATTTCTTTGACATTGGTGCTTATAGGGGTGAGACCAGTTTAGAGTTCGTAAAAAGAAACAATCTATATCAATATATTTATTATTTCGAGCCAGATAGGCAAAATTTTATTATCGCAAAGCAGAATATAGAATCTAAACTTAAAAATACAAAGGGATTTAATGTTGGACTTGCAAACACAGATGATCTCACATTTTTTTGTAGCGATAGCACTTCAGGACATATAATAAGCGATATAAATAAGATGAATAATTTAAACAATCACTTTGAAATACAACTTTGCAAACTCGATACACTTTTGCAAGAAGGGAAGATAGAGATATTGGATTCTGTGCTAGATGGGGGGGGGTTGATGTTAATTAAGGTTGATATTGAGAGTGTAGAAATAGAGGCTTTAAAAGGAATGCAAAGATTTATCACAAAATATCGTCCAATGATTGCTATATGCGTATATCATAGCTTTGATGATTTTTATAAGATCCCAGAGCTAGTTTTTAGCATAAGATGCGATTATAAGATGTATTTTAGGCACTATTCAAGCGGATTAACAGAAAGTGTTATGTTTTTTATTTGATTATTTTATTATGAGGAATTTTTATGAAAGCAGAATTTAGACAGCCATATAGCAAAGATAGAAAACCACTTATTGAATTATTACCGCTCACGCAGCCAATCACAATGTATATTGACCCAAGTAGCATATGTAATTTTAAATGTGAGTTTTGTTTTCAAAGCAATAGAGATGCTCTAAAATCAATGAATTTATCGCAAATGAGTTTGGAGACATTGAAGATTATCATCACACAGCTAAAGGAGTTTAAAAATCCAATAAAGATGATTCATCTTCACGGGTTTGGGGAGCCACTTTTAAATAAATATTTTCCACAAATGGTGGCTTTGCTAAAAGATTCCAATGTTGCACAACGTATTGCGACTACCAGCAATGCAAGCTTATTGTCAAACAATTTAAGCAATAGTATCATTGAAGCAGGATTAGACCAGATACATTTTAGTATTTATGGACTAGAAGATTCTGCTTATAAAACTTTTTCACATAGAAAAATAAGTTTTTCTAAAATTGTTGAAAACATAAAATACTTTTATCAATACAAAACTCAATATGCAGATAAAACAGGGCATAACTGCCATATTCATATTAAAATGAATAAAGATTATTTTAGCAAAGATGATTGTCAAAGATTTCTTGATATATTTGGTGATTATTGTGATAGCATTTTTCTTGATGGTGTTGCAAACATTTGGTATGGAATTGATGTAAGCGATTCACTAAAAATTAATTTAAGTAAAGAAAAAAAAGAAAAGTCCATAATCACACATCAATATGGGCATAAATTATCATCTACTTACAATATTTGTCCAAATATTTTTTATCAACTTTTAATACATAGTAATGGCGATGTAAGTCCGTGTTGTGCGGATTATCAAGGTAGAATCAAGCTCGGAAATATCTATACTCATAATCTTAAAGATATATGGGATGATAAAACTAGCACGACCCCCCCCCTTATTTCAAAAGATTATATGAATTGCGCTTAAAGCATTTGCAGGGTAAAAGAGATAGTATTTGTGTATGTAGATTTTGTCAATATCCAGAACAAGCTTCTACAACAACATTGCAAAAACATATCAATAAACTAAGAAATATCTATATTACCACAAAGGACAGAGATGAAAGATTATGAATTGTATTTTAGTGATGATTGTATCCCGCTAAATAAAACTCCTGGGAGATTTTACTGGAAGAAGCTTTTAAATCATCATTTAAATCATTTTAAGGATATTGCTTATCTCTTTAAAAGTATCGATGACAAAAATTTACAAAAACAAATTTTTAAAGAATTTGTTTCTATTTTTAATCTTGAAACTAGCGGTTTTTGTAATAGAAAATGTTTATACTGCCCTGTATCTACATATAAACGCAATGATAAATCACATCTCATTGATAGCAGTATTTTTAATAAATTACTTAAGAATCTAGAATCTTTAGAATTCAATTCAAGCATTTGCTTAAATTATTATAATGAGCCATTGCTTGACCCGCATATATTACGACATATTTCTGATTTAAAAAGGGCTACAAATGCTTTTATTCATTTTAATTCAAATGGTGATTATTTGGATATTGAAATGCTAGAAAATTTAATAAACGCTGGCCTTAACCGTATAAATATTACATTGCATACAAAGCCAAATGAAATATATTGTGATGATATATCATTAGAAAAAATCAATCAATTTTATAAAAAACTAGATATTTCTATTCCACAAATTTCAATTAATCCAAGTCATAGCATCACTACTGAATGTAAAATCGATAATTTTATATTACAAGTTAATACTATAAATTGGAGTGATATTGGAAGTGATAGGGGGGGGGTTGTGAAAACTTTGAGTATTAATAATAGGATTAATCCGTGTGTTCGTGTATTTAGAGAAATATTTTTTGATTTTTTGGGTTATGCGTATTTATGTTGTAATATTTTTCCAACACAAAATAATCACATAGGAAGCATACAAAATCAAACTATAGAAGAAATTTATACAAAGAATTATATTTATAGAAAAATTTTATTTTTATATTCCAAAAAACCAAAACCTTGTCTTACTTGTAACGATGAAAGTTTTTGTGATGGTAGCGATAAAAAGGATAGAGAATATATATTAAATAAAATTTAATAATAATCAATTTATATGCTGGAGAGATTTTGAAAAAGCTACTAATAGCAGGTGGCAAGTTTGCTGATATCCCTACTATAAAATCTGCTAAGATGTTAGGATATTATGTTATTACAAGTGGAAATAATCCAAATGATTTAGGGCATAGTTTTGCAGATGAAGTGATTTTGTGTGATTATAGCGATATGGATTCTATGCTAGAACTAGCAAAAAAATCAAAAATTGATGCAATTATTAGTTCTTGTGATGATGTATCTACTCTTACTTGTAGCTATGTTGCAAATAAGCTTAAAATTGGTAATTTTGATACTTTAGAGACTGCAAAAATTATTCACTATAAGGATTTATGGCGTAAATTTTTACAAGAAAATAAACTTCCTTGTCCCAAGGCAATGGGATTTGATAATATCAATGAAGCAATTTTAAAGATTACAAATAATTTTAAAGATTCTAAAATTATTATTAAACCTGTTGATTTTGCTACTGGCAAGGGCGTAAATATCGCATATGCAAATGAATATTTGTATGAAAAATTACAACTTGCATTTATGAATTCTAAAAGCAGTCGTATTGTCGTTGAAGAGTTTATAGATGGTAGCAATCATGGCTTTAGTGTTATTTTGCAAAATCAAAAAGTAGTATTTTATTTTTATGATAATGAAGAGCATTGTTTCAATCCTTTTGCTGTATCTAGCACAACAACAAGTAAAAAATTTACTTCAAAAATCATCAAAGAGGTGATAAATCAAATAGAACAAATTGCTAGAATCCTAAATCTAAAAGATGGAATCTTTCATACACAAATCATTTTATACAAGAATAAAAATAATGAAATAATGCCATTTATCGTAGAATCTTGTAGGAGAATGGGCGGTGATTTGTATAATGAGTTTGTATCGCAAGCTTGCGGGATTGACTATCCAAGTCTTTGTATCCAAGCACATAATCAAGATAAAATCACAAATATTTTTTCTTCTATAGAATCTAAAGTGCTTGATAGGAGGATTCTTATACCTAAAAAATATCAATATAATGGTGGGATTATAAATCATATTAATGCAAAAAGATTTTTTGCAAGAGCATGTATAATGAGCAATAAACGAGGCAAAATTAAAAATATAGATTTAACTTTGCTTGGTGAGCATTTGCTAGATTCTATAATATGGGCAAAAAGTGGTGATATAATCGATGATACCTCTAAATATAAAGCAGGTATTGTTTTTTTATCTGCTAAAAATGAGCATGACTTACAAAATAAAATTGATTTATTGCCTAATTGTATAAAGTTTTAATACATATCACATAAATGTTTATAATCACAATAATGACATATACTGCTATTATTTGTTTTTTCAAAGTTTATATTTTTTATTTTTAGTAGCGTCAATACCTCTTGCAATATCTCTTCTTCTGCTTGCTCATCTTTGCTATCCATATAATGCAATTTATCATTCAATACATCATAATAAGCAGCTTTTATATAATAATCTTTATAAATCTCACTAATAGCTTTTTTGTATATTAGAAGTTGTAAATATCTCTCTTTTTTTATATCAAAATTATTTTTTATTTTATAGTCAATGATATGTATTTCATTTTTATCTTTATCTATTCTATCTATTCTTCCGCTAAATGCAAATCCAAAAATATCATATTTAAATTCAAACTCTCTATTTAATATCTGCCTATTTTTTTGCAAAATTTCATAATTAGATTCTATAAATGGCTTGATTTTAAATATTAAAGATTCCATATCTATTCTATTTAGTATATTCATTTCTCTAATTTTTAGAGCTTTTTTAAAAGATTCTATTTTAAAATCATCTCCTAAATCTTTTAAAATATCATGCACTACATTGCCTATAAATGCACTTGTATCTTCTATATCGATTTCATCTGGAGCTAGTTTTGCAATATAGCAAAAATAAAATTTTCGTTTGCAATCTAAAAAAGTTTTTATTTTTGTAGCAGATAGATTCTTATCCTCAAAATTTGCGATGATTTCATCTTCTTTGTATTCTTTTTGTAAGTTTTTTGGAAAAAAACTCCACAAACTCTCTCCATCAATTACATCATATAGTTCAAAATCATCAAGTAAATTAGAGCGAATCTTATTAGCATCAAAAGCGATACATACTTCATTTGCATTATTAATGAGATTTGCATAATAGTGTCTTTGGAGATTCTCTTTATCATTTATTGTAGGGAGATTTACCCTTTTTCTTATATTAGAGTTTATAAAAATATCATTGTCATTTATTTTTGGTAAAAATTCATCATTAAAATCAACAATAATAATTTTATCAAATGCAATTCCTCTAGTCTCTAAGATTCCAATGACTTTTACTTTTCCGCCATGTGTGTCATCTATATTTTTAATATTATTGATAATAAATTCTAATATATCATTATAATCAAGGTTTTCAAATAGATTTTCAAATCTAGTTAGCTCTAATAATTCATCTTTTAGATTTTCTTTTATTGTGCCTATATTTTCTATAATATTTAAGAGTTTTGATTTTGAATTATCTATTTTTAGCTCTAAATTTCGTATTTTTGATATGGTATTAGAATCTTCTAATCCCATTGCATAGTTTAGATTCTTGGCTTTATCAAATAATTTTAAATATTTTTTAAAATCCTCACTAGGAAGTATTACGGCAATATTTTCAATACCATTTTTTAGCCATTCATTTATTTTTGCAATCACAAGCAATGCTTGATTTAATCGCAGTGAAAAACTATAAATTGATATATTTGGCTTTTTTGTATCTAGTGATATTTGATCTTTTATTTTGTTGGTATTTATACTTATTGTATATTTTATATCTATTTTAAATCTTTGATTAAAAAGCTTCTCAAAAATAGTTTTATTATATTTGCTACACTCAAAAATTAAATCTATATTGCTATATTTTGCTATCTCTTTTATTAGATTAAAATCTTTATTACTAAGCAATCCATCGATATATATTTCAATATGTTTATAATACTTTATATATGCGGTATTTAGTCTATATTCTGTAGGATTATCATATAAATTTAGTTCATCTAATCTTTTTTTATAAGCATTATAAATATTATTTAGGATTCTTAAGTGATCCTCATAATCTCCATAAGTATCGCTAATATCGATATTTTTTATATCTATATTTGCAGATTCTATCTCATCAAAAAAGTTAAATAAAAATGATGAGTTTTCTAAAAATCGCAAAAATGTCTTATCAAATCCGATTTTTTCTACTTCAAATCTACTAATAATATCCCAAAGTATGATTTTTCTTAGCTTTTTTGGTATTTTTGATTTGCCATTTACTATTATTATTTCTTCAAAAAAACTTCCAATAGTCGTTGCATCTGGTAGTATGCTATCTTTATAATTTATATAAAAATTATTTAATGCTCGATTTGTTGGAAATATAAATAATCTCATAAAAGACTTTTAGCCCTATTTATGACATTTTCTACACTAAAACCAAAATGATTAAACAAAACTTCGCCTTTTGCAGATTTGCCAAAGCTATCCATTGCTATAACATCATCTGCAAATTTATACCACTCAAACCCTCTTGATGCTTCAATCGCTAATACTTTAGCATTTTTATCAAATAAGGAATCTATGAATTTTTTATCTTGCTTTACTAATAAATCATAGCAAGGCACGCTTATTACTTTTGTATTTATTCCTTGCTTTTCTAATTCTTTTGCACAATTGAGTGCTAAATGCACTTCACTCCCACTAGCACAAAGAATAATCTTTGCATCTTTAGAATCTTTTATGATATAAGCACCTTTTGTGCAATCTATATTGCAAGATTCTAGCAATGGAAGATTCTGCCTGCTTAGCACAAAAGCGCTTGGATTCTGTGATTTTAGGGCAATTTTCCAGCATTCTATATTTTCATTTGCATCCGCAGGTCTAAAAACATATAGATTTGGCATAGAGCGAAAATGGCTAAGCTGTTCTATTGGCTGATGTGTAGCCCCATCTTCTCCAACGCCTATACTATCATGTGTAAAAATAAAGAAATTTTTTAGATGGCTGATACTTGCTATTCTAAGAGTAGGGCTCATGTAATCGCTAAATACAAAAAAAGTAGCACAAAATGGAATAAAAATCCCATACGCACTAAAGGCATTTGTTATCGCCCCCATAGCATGCTCTCTAATACCAAAATGCAAATTTACTCCATTTGGAAAATCACCACTATTTTTTATATTTGTATTATTTGATGGAGCAAGATCAGCACTCCCGCCAACAAAGCCTTTTAGAGTGCTTGATATTGTATTTAGAATCTCACCATTTGAAACTCTAGTGCTAGTATCTTTACTAAAAGTAGGATATTTTATAGAATCAAAATTAGGATTTAAAAGTTCATCTAGTAAGGCTTGTTTGCCTGATTTTTCTAGTTTATTAAGCCATATTTGATAGTGCATATCGCCGATTTCTTTGCAAGATTCAAATGCTAATTTTACATCTTGTGGGATATAGAAATCTTCTTTAAATCCTGCTTCTTTTTTTGCTTTTTGTAATATTTCTTTGCCAAGTGGAGCACCATGGCTTTTGTGGCTTCCCTCTAGTTCCATTGCTCCTTTTGCTATTTTTGTTTTTGCAATAATTAAAAATGGTTTGGTTGATTTTTTTGCCTTTCGCAAGGCATTTTCTATATCTATAAAATTATGTCCATCAATTTGTATGCTATCAAATCCGCAAGATTCAAATCGCTTTTTTATGTCTTCATCAAATGCAATTTTTATCTCACCCTCAATTGTAATATCATTGCTATCATAGATGATTATTAGATTATCTAATTTATGAAGTCCAGCAAGTGAGCAAGCCTCATAGCTTATACCTTCTTGTAAGTCGCCATCGCCACATATACAATATACTTTATGATTTATCAAATCTTCTCCAAGCATATTTTTTGCAAGTTTTGAAGCCATAGCAAAACCAACTGCATTTGCGACACCTTGCCCAAGTGGTCCTGTAGTCATTTCTACACCATCAGTTAGTCCATATTCTGGGTGTCCTGGAGTAATAGAATCTAGTGATCTAAATTTTTTCAAATCATCAAGCAAAATTTTATATCCACATAAATGTAAAAAGCTATAAAGTAGAGCAGAGCAGTGCCCACCGCTAAAAATCAGCCTATCTCTATTTATCCATTTTGGTTGTTTTGGATTGTGAATGATGTGTTTTGATAATATTGTAAGCACATCAGAAAGCCCCATTGGCGCTCCTGGATGTCCGCTATTTGCCATCTCTACCATATCAGCAGATAAGAATTTTAATGTATTTGACATTTTTGCTTCAAGATTCACTATTAAAGCCCCTTTGAAATAAATCTAATTTTTGTAATTTTTTAGTGGCAAATTATCATACAAAATAAATTAATTTGTATTTAATTTTTAGATTTACTCTCTTTTAAAATCGATATATAAAATATAATAGAATCTATCAAAATTTAAATGAGAGTTATAATTAATTAAAATTTAGAGATTTTGCCTTTAAAACTCTATAATGACACAAAAGGATAGAATCAATGATTGATAGCATCTTATCTGGGTTAGGTTTAGGTCTATTTTTTATTTTTGAGCTAATATATGGGTTTTACTGACATATATACTAATTTTTTATATTTACAATCGTTTTATTTATAAAAATGCTATTTATTCAGATGGCTTTTAATATATTATTTTTTGGGGTATGCTATTGTATTTATATTATTTGAATGCTTTATTGCATTGCATGTGCCTTTTGATTTTCCTTATCGCAAAGAAGATATTGGTATTGATTATCCTATAGAAACAGAATACGCGGAATACAATATGATTGTTGCATTTTTTATACCCATATATTTGATAGGAAACATTATCGCATTTTGTATAGTAGAACTTATCAATATGCGCAAAATAGGTAAAACTCCAAGACCTTTGCATAAAGGTAAGGTCATAATATTTGGTGTATTAGCACTAAGTGGATTGCCATTCTCTATTTTTGTTAGTTACATTGTTAATCCCATAATACATCCTATAATGCGTAAAATACTAAAGTTTTGTGGAATGCTTTATTCTTAAGGATTTATATGGAAAAAATTGATAGATTATTATTGTATAAAGCATGCAAGATATAGATAACATAAATAAAATTGAGAGATTCTAAAAAATAGAATCTATAGCTTGATATTATTTGGGGCAATAAATGCAAAAAATGGGACAATATGAAAGCATTTAAGATACTTTATATTTTTTGGATTATACTTTGCCTATTTACTTGGATACTTGTCCATTTTTATCCCATAAATATCACTTAGATTCTGTGTATTTATGATACTTTTATCACCATATTTAAATACATTAGAATCTTTTAAAAGCACGATTTTATCGCTAAAAAAAAGTATTGTGTGGATTATGTGTTGTTTGTATGATAGTCTTATCTTTTATATTTTAGAGAATCTCTAAAACTTTAGCACTATTTCCAAAATCTAGCGCACTTGTAGGCTCATCTAAAATCATAATTTTACAATCTTACATTATTGCTCTAGCAATTAGCACCATTTGTTTTTGTCCGCCACTTAAATTATTAAATTTATTATTTGCTAAATGCAATAATTTCATATCATTTAGCACATTTTTAGCACTATTTATCAAATATTTTGAATATCCAAAAGCCCATATTTTGCGTTTGCGTTGTAGATTCTATATTGTGTTGTGAATAAGATATATTAGTTTCATTGTGTGAAAGATTTGGCGAGGAATCTTGTTTTGTTTGAATGCTGTCGTCTGCGCTCACTTGTTCAATATGTGTATTATCGCCAAAAATTGAATAAACAAGTGTGCGGATAATTTTGCCATATTCTTTAAGAAACTCTTTGTCTTTCCCCTGTGCGATACTTTGCCAACGCAAGATTTTATCTTTTTCTACAAATTCTACAAAATGCACATTGCGTTCAAAAATGATACCTAACTCTGCATTGCGATCTTTGATTTTAGTGATGAGATTATCAAAATGTATTTTTGCATTAAATGTCTGTATAGGAGCGTCTTGCTGTGTATGTGAGATAGTTTCTTTATCTCTGTGAGATTGAGATGTATGAGAGATAGGGGTTACATTTTGTTCTATGTGTTGGTTTGTATTATTTGTTGTGGGGTTAGGTTGTGTAGGTGATGTAAGTGTTGTATTTTGAGATGAAAAAAGTTCATTTTCAAGCTCTTGTATCATAGATTCTATATCTTTTACTTTGAGGGCTTCTTGCATTTTGAGGCTACAGAGAAGCAAGACAAAACTTCCATCGGTATTGAGGCTAAGGAGCATTTTAGATTCTGTTAGAATCCTTGCAAATCGGTCAAGAAGCAGGGGTGGAAAATCTGCGTCTTTTTGTAGCAATTTTTCTTTCAAGAAAAGCATCATCTCATCAAGTATCATCTCGCATTCATATTCAAAAAGCAATTCTAAAATACTTTGCATTTTTTGTGAATCTTTATGCACAATGCTGTAAAAATAATCTTTTAGCACTTGTGGATCAACCACACCTAGCATATCACTCACTCCGGCGACTTCAATATGATTTTTACAAAAAATAATTGCTTGGTCAAGCAAGGTGAGCGTATCACGCAAACTTCCCGCACCACTACGCGCAATAATATCAAGTGCTTGCACTTCATAGCTTACATTTTCTTTATTTAAAATATTGCTGATATGCTCCACAACAAGCCTATGGGGGATTTGTTTGAATCTAAAGTGCTGTGTGCGACTTAAAATTGTCGCAGGGAGTTTGAGCGGGTCTGTGGTTGCAAGGATAAATTTTACAAACTCTGGCGGTTCTTCAAGTGTTTTAAGCAAAGCATTAAAAGCTTCTTTGCTCAACATATGCACCTCATCGATGATAAAAATTTTGTATCGTGCAAAGCTTGGGCTATATTTTGTTTGTTCAATAACTCGTTTAATATCATCAATTCCTCTTGAGCTTGCAGCGTCCATTTCGATAATATCCATATGTCTATTTTGCAAGGCTTCTACACAACTTGCACAGGTTCCACAGGGTGTGCTTGTTGGTCCAGATTCACATTGCAGTGCGCGAGCAAAGATTCTTGCAGAACTTGTTTTTCCGCTTCCACGCAATCCACTAATAAAGATAAGCGTGTGAGAGATGTTTAGAATCTAATGCCAAAGAGAGTGTTTGAGAAATCGCATTTTGTCCTACTAAATCACTAAAGCAAGTAGGGCGATACTTTAAGGCTAAGGCAGTAGAACTCATCATCTATCCTCACAAAACAAACTTGAAGTTATATTGTATAAAAAAAATCTAAAAACTTGCATATAAAAAAGCCTACTCTTTCTTGTCTTCTTCATAATTAAATACAGGCAAGGAGAGTTTATAAAAAATTGCCAAAAGTCTTGCACTCACACCAATAACTAAGGCAATAAGTGTTACAAGCATAATATCTAAATGTACATATTCAAGGAAGACATAATAGAGAGCACCAGAAAGCAGAGCAATACCAGCATAAATTTCTTTTTGAAAGACAAGAGGGATTCGCATACATAAAATATCGCGTAAAATACCCCCAAACACTCCTGTAATCACTGCTGAACTTACAGCGATAATGAATCCATAGCCTTTGTCAAGAGCCACTTGTGCGCCTAAAATGCTAAAAACAACTAAGCCTATAGCATCAAGAGTTAAAAAGACATTTTCACTTCGCGCAACTACGCGGGGCACTCGTGTTGTGAGGAGAGCAGCTATACAAATAAGCACAACATATTGAGGATGAGCCACCCAAGTAAGCGGATAATGCTCAAGCAAAATATCTCGGATTGAACCCCCACCAATGGCAGTAACAAGTGCAATAAATATCACGCCAAAGAGATCCATTTTATGCTTACCAGCAGCAAGCGCACCTGTCATTCCTTCAGCAGTAATAGCAATGATATAGAGCGTAGTGAGGAGCATTTGTATCCTTAAAGATTTTAATATATAAAATACAAAGAGATATTTTAGCCATTATGAACTTATAGAATCTATAAAATTGAAGTTATGGAATTAGTTTTGCTTGAATATGTCTAAATACGCACATTGCGGATTCTATTTACAAAGGATAAAGAATGATGAGAGCTCTTTATACTGCCACTACGGGTATGTTAGGGCAGCAACTTCAAATTGACAATACCTCCAACAATATTGCTAATGTCAATACCACAGGCTATAAAAAGCAGAGAGCAGAATTTGCAGATTTGTTTTATCAAGTTTTGCAAGGATGATAATTTTTAATCTCATGTTTTATTTTTGTATATACAAAAGTCCATTTTCCATTTTAGTTGTATATTTTGTGATTCCATCTTTTGTATAATCTTTGATGATTTTTTGAATAATTTCTAAATCCGGTTTAATCCCATGGGCTTCTAATTGCCAAGAAATATCCAAAATCGCTTTTTGTAGTGGTTTTTGATGTGTTATTTCTTTTGTAATGTATTTGATTTCTGGAATCTTTGCATTCATTTTACTTAAACATTCACATACAAATTCAGCACCATTTGGTAAGACTACTTGATTATTATTGTGAGATTTGAAAACTTCATTTAAAATTTTAGATTCTCTTACTCGCCCCCAACCAACATAAAACATAGCTTCTTTTGCCAAAGTATAAGCCTTTTTAAAATTTTCAAAATTATTTAGTGCAGGAGTAAGGCTTGTAAATATAATATCTACATTAAGATCTTTTGGCTCAAAATCACTCCAATCATAACAAAGAATTTCTATATTATTAAATCCAAATTTTTTAGCATCATTTGCAACATTTTCAAGCATTTTAGGAGAAATATCAAGCATATAAACTTTTTTGGCTAAGGTTGCAAAAAATAGCCCATATCTACCATTTCCACAACCTAAATCTAGCACTATTTTATCCTTCCAAATCTCACCATCTTTGCTAAAATATTCAAAAATAATATTATCTTCATCTTTAAATTCTCCAAATCGTGGAAAATTTTGTGCTTTTTTATCCCATAGATTTTTAATTTCTTTTGATTTTGTAATTTCTCTCACTTTATTCCTTAATATTTTAAGCTAAGTTCCATATAGATTCTACGCCCTTCTTGATTATACCCTGGATTCCTTGATATATTTTTCTTATCAGCCTTGTTCCTGCGATAATATCTATTTCTTTCTTCAGTTCCAAAAGCATGAGTATTAAAGCCTTTTACATTATAGAATTGTTGGCAATTGTTATGCCCCAAGCGTATAGTCATCATAAATAGACTAGCCATTAATTCTGCCACTAACAATTGTATTTCCATTCCATCTACCAAGCATATTTAGCTTATTATAAAAGCCATCAACCCATGCTTTTGTATGAAGCATAAAACTATCATTTAGCTTTGTTCTACCAATATAATTTACATGCCATTTATCATAATTTGGCCAATTCCAAAAATTTGTCTGTGAAGCAGTGCTTGGAATCCCACCTTTGCTTCCTTTTGAATAATTAGCATTAAATACATATTCATCACTATCATTTGGCACTAGACCTAATTTTAGGGCGATTTTTGTATTTGAATAATATGAATTTATCCTATCTAAATCATTTTGAAATTGTGTAGGTGTAAAGCTTTTTGACATAATATAATGAGTGCGTTTGATGTTTGAGAGACTTGCACTCATATAGATTTTACCAAGATTGCTGCCTACGCTTAAATATTCTGCGTGTTGCATATTTGCAGCAGAAAGATTCTGGACTGGGTATTATGCGAAAACATGGAGGGCATAAACATTGAGCTTCTGGTTGCAAGGGTAAAAGAAAAGTATCCGGAAGCAAGGGCAAGAATCATCCACGACAACGGAAAGCAGTTCATTTCACAGGATTTCAAGTCTTTGATTTCTTTGCTTGAACTTTACGAAACGGCAGCAAGAGTCTGCCATCCGCAGAGCAACGGCAAACTGGAAAGATTTCATTCAACGCTGAAAACTGAACACGTCCGCCAGACTGCATACTTCAGCTATGAAGATGCAAAGGAAAAAATGGCACAGTGGATTGATTTTTACAACAACGAGCGCTTACACGGGGCACTTCTTTATCTGACTCCTCAAGATTATTTTGAGGTCAGAAAAGAATCAAGGCTTGCAGAACGAAGAGAAAAACTGTATACTGCAGATATCAATAGAAAAGCTTATTGGCTGCAACAGCAGCAGGCTTAAACCACCTTATAAGCTTTCCTAAAAAAGTCCAAGTTCACTTTGGGCAGGACAAAGTTGATGTGTGAATTGTACGTATGGGGCGAATCGGAGGTCAAATAATAAATTATGAAAAAGAATATTTTTAACATGCCTAAAGCTGTTACTATAAAGGGAAGATCATCTAGTATTACAAACTCATTTTATAATGGAATAGTTCCAATTATAGAACCATCCGATGAGGAAATTAGAAACGCCCTTAAAACTCTTGAACAAACAGAAGATAATGTAACATGTGTTTATTGTGGAGATCCAAAAACGGAATGGGATCATTTATATCCTTTAATAGTTAATAAGCGACATACAGGATATATAACAGAAATTGCAAACTTAGTGCCAGCTTGCGGAAAGTGTAATCAATCTAAAGGGAATTATAATTGGAAAGAATGGATTGTAAGTGATGCTGAAAAATCACCAAAAACAAGAAACATAAAAGATTTAGGCAAGAGAATTAAAATAATTGAAAAATATGATTTAACTTTTCCCAAGAAGCAAATAGATGTAGAAGCCTTAGTTGGTGAAGATATTTGGCAAAAATACCAGGAATCCTATGAAAAAATAATTTTAGAGATGCAAAAAGCTCAATCAATAATGGATAATATAAAAAGTATAATAAAAGGACAAAATAAAACATGTCCTACGGAAAAAAAATCCAGACAATCTACATCTGTTTCTGAAGATTTGCAAGGTAGTTCAGTTGATAATTTAGATGATTTGCTTAACAGGGTTGGAAAATCAATTTTTGTTATATATTTTGATTTATTTTATAAACAGTTATCAAATTTAGAAATAATTCAAGAGATTAAAAAAGAAAATACTTTTACGGAAAAAAGTTATGCATCTAGAGTCACAATAGGGAGTAAAATTCCTTTATAGCGTTTTTGTTATCTTCATCTAAAGGAATTTTTTCTTTTGCAAGAGAATCTGCATTTTCTACTACACTAAATGCCCACCTAAATCCAACTCCTTGCATCAAAGATGGTGGTCGATGAAGCCAATTTGAAGGTGAGCTAGGTGCATAAAATACTTTGCCATATTTTACTGCTTTTAAATTAGCCCAAAAGCTTTTTGGATTTTATTTTAGTTCTCTAAACATAGCTACTTCACGCACAAAAATAATATCTGGTTCATTTTGTAAAAGTTGTTCTGCATTGATATTTAGGCGTCTATTTGTATTATTATTACATTTGATGATATTTTCTCCACCAATCTTTTTTGTTAAATCATTTTCACTCCCATCATCACAAGTATTTTGCAATCCATCTACACCTTGTGCAAAATAAATTAATGGGCGATTTTGTGGAATCTTTTTTATGAATTGGAGATTATTTTCTATCCATTTTTTTAATCTAGTGCTTTTTGTTCTCTATCTAATTCTTTCCCTGATTAGAGAATCTAGCATTTTATCAAGATTATTTACTTTAAGATTTATCGTGCGGATTCCATTTTGCATTTTTTGTTCAAAATCACTAATCGCAAAAATAGCTATAATTATACGCATGTATAAGTTATCCTTAGCATTTTATTAAAAGTGTTAATTAAATGTCAAATAAATATTAAGAATATTAAATTTACTTAATTTAAGTATCACAATGTTACTAATAGTATTATAAAAGCTTTGCTTTATCTTCCAAGTCGTTTTTTTGCTTTTTTTATAGAATCTAGTAAATATTCTATATCATTAAAATTATGACTATAATGCAAGCTTACTCTTAGCCACGATGGCTTTAAATGCGGATTTTTACTAAGATTATTTATATCAATTATAGTTTCTCTCTTTAGCAAATCATGTCCATAAGGTCCTGCACAAGTGCAACCAGCTCTCACTTGAATATTATATTTATAAGATAATTCATAAGCTAAATCATAAGGTGAAATAGATTCTATATTAAAACTAATTGTAGGTATTTTTGCTGCATTATTATTTATCTCATATGTTTCTATGCCTTGCAAATCTTTTAGCTCATTTATAAAAATATTGCTTAGGATTTTTTCTCTTTTTTGTATAAAATCTAGTCCAATTTCATTTCGATATTTGCAAGCAAGCATAGCTTTTAAGAGTCCTAAAATCGGCGGAGTGCCTACATCTTCTCTAGATTCTATATCATCTATATAATAATGAGAATCTTTTGAGGCATATTTTATACTGCCTCCTCCGCTAAAAGTAGGTGGAATGTCTATATTTAGATATTTATTGCGAATACACAATATCCCACAACTTCCAATACCACCTAGAAACTTATGAGGTGACATATATGCTACATCAAATAGGTTAGAATCTATATTTCTATGAGATATCAGTGCTGCTAAATCATAGGCTATGCTAATATTATGCGATCGTAGAATCTGCGATATTTCATCATAAGGCAAGATAACACCACTTACATTTGAAGCGATATTTATTGAAGCAAGGATTTCTCTATTTTTATTTAAATCTAATACTTTTTGTAAATATTCTAAATCTATAAATCCATTTTTAAGCGGGATTCTTATGCATTCACAAATACTTTCTCTTAAGCTAATTTCATTTGAATGATGTTCATAAGGTCCAACAAGCATAAGCGGCTTATTTGAGATAAAATCTTGTATTCTATTTTTTAATTTTGGTGAAGCGTAGATTCCAAATATCTCTTGATATTTTTTCATCGCACCAGTTGCACCAAATCCACTTGGAATGATGATAAAATCTTCTTCTAATTCTAATAATTCTTTTATTTTTGCTTTGGATTCTATGTATAAATTTGAGATGATATTTGCATGTTTTGTGTTATTAGAGTGAGTATTTGCATATATAGGTAGAATGGATTCTAATCTAGTTTTTATACTCTTAGATTCTAATCCACTTGCTGTCCAATCAAAATAATAACTATCTTTTTTTAAGATAATATCATTTCTAACAAACTCCAATTTATCATCACAAACAATCAATCTATCAAAAAAATTCATCTATAAATCCAAATATTAAAGATAAATAAAAACTAATTTAGGTTAGCATTTTACCAAATACTATTTTAGGACTAGTTTTGAAACATTATATTGATTTTATAAATTCAAAAAATTTATCTAAAAATAAGCTTATAAAAAGCCTTGATTGTTCTCTTGATGAGGCAAAAATTTTGCAGTTTTTATCATATTCTTTGCTTGAAAATCAAAATAGCTTTTTGGTTTTAAATCTTTTAGAACAAGTTTTTAATACAAAAGGAATAGAATCTATTAAATATTTAAAACATATAAAATCATTGCTTCATTTAGAATATATTTCTTTAAATAGTGATATATATTCAAGTGATATTGCTTTGCTCGAGCTTTTAAATGCCAATATAAGCCTAAGTGTAAGTTTTTTGAGAATCTTAGAAAATGGTGAAAATAATTTTAATCTACCAAAAATGGTAGCTTATAAAGATGATTTGGATTATTTAAAAGATGAGTTTTTAAGAGTGAATTTGATGCAAAAATCAGCATATTTACGCAGAATCTCCAAAATAGAATCCAAAGCATATTCGCAGATTCTCTCAAATATAAATTCTATTAAAAATTGCATAAGCAAAAGACTAGAAATTACACAAAAAAAGCTAAATATTATTTCATTTTTAAGACCTTTTAATCTCAATGAAGAAGAAAAAATTATATTTTTTGCACTTTTAAAAGAAGAATATTATGCAGAAAATGAAAGAGCAAGAGAGATTAATTCGCTAATTGAGCTAATTAGTAATGATGATTATTCAAAGCTTAGTAATAAATATATTTTTGATGAAAAAAGTGCTCTTATAAAAAATGGATTGATTGATTATGATGAGGATATTTTAAGTCCTTTTGGTGGGATAATAAACAAGAGCTTTTATATTCCAGCAAATATTTTGCAGCAGCTATTACATCCGCAAAGAAAATCAAATAAAATATTAATAGATTCTGTTATGAAAAATCAGGATATTTTTGAGTTAATATTTCCAAAAGAGAATCTAAACAATATCATACTTTCAAGCAAAACCAAAGAGACACTAGATTTGCTTATAAAACAGCTAGATTCTAGTGTTGTAAATAGATTAAAACAATGGGGCATAAAAGATAATAATAAAGGCATTAATGCAAAGATTATATTTTATGGATATCCTGGCACAGGAAAAACAATAACAGCTTATGCTTTATCAAATGTATTAAAAAAGCCTTTACTTAGCCTTGATTGTTCAAAAGTATTATCAATGTATGTTGGTGAGAGTGAAAAAAATGTTCGTCGCATTTTTGATACATATAAAAATATCACAAGAGATATAAAAAAAGATGCGATTTTATTGCTTGATGAAGCAGATCAGTTTTTGAGTCAAAGAAGTATTTTAGGTAATAGTGTGGATAAAATGTATAACCAAATGCAAAATATATTTTTAGAGCAAATAGAAAAATTTGATGGGATTTTGATTGCTACAACAAACTTGCTTGATAATATCGATTTTGCATTTTCTAGGAGATTTAATTATAAAATTGAATTCCAAAAGCCAAATATATCCCAAAGAAAGGAGATATGGAATATCATGCTTCCAAAAAAGGCTAAATATTCAAAAGATTTTGATGTAGATAAATTAATCTCTTATGAACTTAGTGGCGGACAGATTAAAATAATTATTGAAAACACTGCATACAAAGTTGCAGCGATGTCTAATCCTATCTTTAGCAATCAAGATTTTATAAATGAAATTAACAGGGAGCTAAATAGTAATTTTGAAGATTTTAAATCTTTAGGATTTTTAAAATGAAAATAATTTTTTTGTAGTATTTTTTAATTTTTTATGTTATGATTTCAATTACCTAAATAATAAATTTTATTATTTAGTAAATTTTATAGATTAGAAAATTGGAGGCAAAAAATGTCACAAAAAGTAACTCAACTTTTAAAACAAATTCAAGCAGATAGTCTAGTATTTTATACTAAATTACATAATTTACATTGGCATATAGAAGGACCAATGTTTAAACCAATTCATGAGGCTACTGAAAAAATATATGATGAATTTGCAGATGTTTTTGATGATGCAGCAGAAAGAATCATTCAATTAGGTGATAAACCATATGTAACATTAGTAGATATTTTAAAAAATGCAAAAATCAAAGAAGAAAGTGCAACAGCATTTCAACCAGTTCAAGTATTAAAGATTATTCTTGATGACTTTGAATACTTTATGAAATTATTTAAAGAATTATCAGATGTAGCAGATGATGCAAAAGATAAAGTAAGTGCTGATTATGCAAATGGAATCTTAGCAGTTCTAGAAAAAGAAATCTGGATGCTTAAAACTCAATTAAAATAAGCTTATAAATTCCTTCTATTTTTAGATATTCTTAAAATTTAAGAATATCTAATCTGATCTCTCTATAATATCAATTTTATAAATATTTCTAGGATAATACATGCAAATCTTAAATACAAAAGATAGCGATTTTAATGCAAAATTTAATAATTTACTAAATCGTGGTAATATGGATATAGAAAATGTTTCATCTGTAGTCAATGGAATCTTAAATGATATTAAAGTAAATGGCAATAACGCACTCTTATCTCATATTGCAAGGTTTGATGGATGGAATCCTAAAAACTTTGAGGATATTATCATTGATAAAAGTTTATTGCAAAAAGCATATAATACTCTACCAACAGATTTAAAAAATGCCCTAAAATGTGCATTTGAACGTATTAGTGCATTTCATGCAAAACAAAAAGAAAAATCTTGGATTGATTTTGAAGAAAATGGCACAATGCTTGGCGTAAAAGTCGCTCCAATGAAACGTGCTGGATTGTATATACCTGGAGGAAAAGCTGCATATCCTAGCTCACTTCTTATGAATGCCATACCTGCAATTGTAGCTGGAGTAAAAGAGATTATAGTTTGCACACCTACACCAGAAAATAAACCAAATGATTTACTTTTAGCTGCTGCTCATATATGTGGATTGGAAGAGATTTATAAGGTTGGCGGGGCTAGTGCTATTGGATTTATGGCATATGGTAGTGAGAGTTTTAAAAAGGTAGATGTTATAACTGGACCAGGAAATATTTATGTAGCCACTGCAAAAAAACTTGTATTTGGTGATGTAAATATTGATATGATTGCAGGTCCTAGTGAAATAGGAATTATTGCAGATAAAAATGCAAATCCAAAATATATAGCCCTAGATTTATTATCACAAGCAGAGCATGATGAAATGGCTAGCTCGATTCTTATTACAGATGATTTCAATCTAGCAAAACAAGTAAATATTGAAGTTGAGAGTGAATTAAAAAAACTAAGTAGATATGAAATCACATCAAAATCTATCAATAATAGAGCGTGTATTATTATTACCCAATCCTTGCAAGATTCTATAAAACTTATGAATGAAATTGCTCCAGAACATTTAGAAATAATGTGTGAGAATCCACATGTTTTATTGCCTTTTATAGAAAATGCAGGTGCTATATTTTTAGGAGAAAATACTCCAGAGCCAATTGGTGATTATATCGCAGGACCAAATCATACACTTCCAACAGGTGGAAGTGCAAGATTTTTTTCTCCACTTAGTGTAGAACATTTTGTAAAAAAGAGTTCTATTATTAGCTTTTCAAAAGAAGCAATTTTATCTATAGGAGAATCTTGTGCTATACTAGCAGAAAATGAGGGCTTAGAAGCTCATAAAAAATCTGTTGAAATTAGATTAGGAAAAAATGATGGATTTTAATTATGATATTTTTGATGGCGATATAATAGAGCATTTAGTAAAGATATTACAAAATGCCTCACCACAGGCTATAAAAAATTCACTTGAGGGATTTTTGAATGATTATGCAATCTTGGAAATAGCAGCAGAAGAGGGTTTAAAAAAAGATAGCGAGATAAAATCTAGTTATAAAGATAGAATAAATACCATAAAGCAGGACTTGGCAATTAGGCTTATGTCAGAAATTTTAAGTCAAGAATAAAGGAAAAATGATGAATAGATTTAAAAAGTATATATACTCTATATTAAGCCTCATTAGCAATGATAAAGTAGAATCTAATATTAAAGAAACTTTAAAAAAGATTTATTTTATCTTACCATTTGGTATTTTTGCTTTTTTACTTATTCCAAGAAATATTAAAAATAGAATGAAATTAATATTTGGTTTAAATTATTATTATGATTTAAAAGGCAATGATTATGAATCTTCAAATTTAGATATGAAATTATCAAGAATAAGCCTATGGGGGGGGGTATAAGGCTAAAAATAAAATTGCATTTTATTTTAAACTAAAAGATATTTCAAAAGTTTGCTCCATTTTGAATGATGAATATAGTAAGAATCTCTATCTAAGTGCTATTTGTAATTATGTAAGTCAAAAGCAAGGTTTTTTAATATGTCTTTATTATAGTCATACTTGGAGATATTATCAAAATATTATACTTGCTAGATGTGATGATATAAAGAAAAATCCATATGATTATTGTTTATATGATTTATCCAAGATAAATTTAGCCCCTATCAAGCTGTATTACTCTTTACATGGCATTTTTTGTGATTTTTATTTAGAACAATATTCATACAAGAATCTAATCAAAGCACAAAAAGGTGATTATGTAATCGATGGTGGTGCATGTTGCGGTGATACTGCACTTTATTTTGCAAATTTAGTAGGTGAGAGTGGAAAAGTTTTTGCATTTGAATTTATTGAGGATAATATAAAATTATTTAATAAAAACCTTAAAATGAATAGCCATATTAATAATATAGTATTAGTAAAACATCCATTATATGCAGATTCTGATACTTTTGTAGATAGCATAGGTAGTGGCAGCAGTGCGACTATAAATTTTAATTCTTCTAATTCAAAAATAAAGACACTAAGTATAGATGATTTTGTAAAAAATAATAATATTTCTAAAATTGATTTTATAAAATTAGATATAGAAGGTAGTGAGTTTGATACATTACTTGGAGCAAAAGAAAGTATAAAACAATTCAAACCAAAAATTGCAATCTGCCTTTATCATAGCACAATTGACTATACTAGGATTCCATTGTTATTAAATGAGATTATGCCAAGTTATAAATTTTATTTTGATCATTTTACACTTGGAAGATATGAGAGTGTGTTATTTGCAATTCATAAAGATTAGATATAATTTGCATTTACTTGAAGCATATGGAATAGTAAATGAAAGGTATAATTTTAGCTGGTGGTAGTGGAACTAGATTGTATCCAACTACTTTAGCAATTACAAAACAACTTTTACCAATCTATGATAAGCCTATGATTTTATATCCTTTATCAGTGCTTATGCTAGCTGGGATTAGAGAGATTCTAATCATTGTAACAAGTAGAGATATTGAACGTTTTAAATATCTTTTTGGTAATGGAGAGCTACTAGGCATTCATATAGATTATAAGATTCAAAAAGAGCCAAATGGGCTTGCTGAAGCTTTTATTTTAGGTGATGAATTTATTGGGCAAGATAGTGTAAGCCTAATACTTGGTGATAATATATTTTATGGACAAGGTTTTAAAAATATATTAAATGAATGTATGGAATTAGATTCTAAAAATGGTGGAGCAATAACTTTTGCATATCCTGTAAAAGATCCAAATAGATTTGGTGTTGTTGAATTTGATGATGATTTTAATGTATTAAGTTTAGAAGAAAAGCCAGAAAATCCAAAAAGTAATTATGCACTAACAGGTCTTTATTTTTATGATAATAATGTAATTGATATCGCAAAGTCATTAAAGCCTAGCAAAAGAGGTGAGTTAGAAATCACAGATGTAAATTTAACATATTTAAAAAATGGAAAGTTAAAGACAAAAGCGCTTGGGCGAGGATTTACATGGCTTGACACAGGCACACCAGAATCTATGTGTGAGGCTAGCAACTTTGTATCTACTATAGAAAATAGGCAAAATTATAAAATTGCTTGTCTTGAGGAAATAGCATATTATAATGGTTGGATCGATGATTTCATATTGCAAAAAAGTATAGATAAACTTCATAAAAGTGAGTATGGAAAATATTTGCTAGATTTATTAAAAGGTAAAAATAATGAAAATAAATAATTTCAATTCAGATGAAAAGATTTTACAATATACAAATAAGATTGATTATTTTCTAAACTCACATAAAACTTTGATAGTTACAGAATTAGATTTGACAAATAAGTGCAATCATAATTGTCCAGGTTGCTGTGGTAACAATGAAAATAATGCAGAATTAAGCAAAGAACAAATAGAAAAAATAGCTTACAATCTAAAAGCTATGGATAATAAAGGCGTAATTCTCTCTGGGGGGGGGGAACCCACAATCAGCCCTCATTTTGAATATGCAATAAAATTATTAAAAAATTCTAATCAAAATCTAGGTCTTAATTCTCATGGTATGAATCTTGATGATGCAAAATGTGAGCTAATAGCGTCAAATTTAGAGTATTTTAGAATCTCACTTGATGCTGGAAGTGAGGAAATGTATCTTAAAATTCATGGAATGAATGCTAAATCTTTTGCAAAGACATTAGAAAATATAGAAAAATTTGCAAAAACAAAACAAAGATTAAACTCTAAAACTAGTTTTGGAGTAGGTTTTCTTACAAGTTCTACTACAGAATGCGATATGGAATCTTTTGTAAAAATCGTAAAAGATAGAGGTGCTGATTTTGCACAATTTCGCCCATTTACCGGTGATAGTTTGGATATTACACCAAAGTTAGAAGAATTAAGATCAAAATACGAAGATTCTAATTTTAAAATCGTAGCTAGTTATCAAAAATACAAAGAAATGCATAATATCAAAGATAGGGGCTACAATAAATGCCATGGAATGTTTTTTAGCACGGTGATTAGTGCAGATTTCAAGGTATGGGCTTGTTTGCATTTTAGACAAAGCAAAAGGCATTTATTAGGTGATTTAAGAGATGAGAGTTTAGAAGATATTTGGAGAGGAAGTAGGATAAGAGAAGTTTATAATTCTATAGATTGTTCTTCTTGTCCAATATTGTGTAGAAATGATAGCTTTAATAGAACATTAAATAAGCTAAATCTTAGCATTACAAATAGTGAGTTTCTATGATAAAGCAAATTATTAAAAATTACCTACTTGCTTATCCACGATTGTTTAAGTTTGCAAAATTTTTGCGATGGCTTCCTAGTGATGCTAAGTTTTTTGTAAGTGTTTGGAGCCATAGAATCTTGCATTTTAGAGAGATTATTAAGGCTGACATTGTCCTAAGTATCGGAAATCATTGTCAAGCTGCGTATTATATGGATTATTATAAATTAAGAAAATTTAGTTCGCCCATTGATTGGATGAAATATTATAGTTTAGATTGTGTGCTTGAGGCTTATAAAAATGGCTTTAAAAACTTTTTCGTCAATCATTATGAAGATGAGATAAAAGCTCTTGATAATGGTAATTGTCGCTTTGTGATAGATAAAGATACCGGTATGATAGCAAGACATCACTTTTTTAAAAACTCTAGTTTGGATTTGGATTTTCCTAAATTTTATAATAAACAAATAGAAAGATTCCAAAGGATAGATAGATTTCTAAAACAAGCCAAAAATATTGTGCTTGTATCGTGTAGGCAAGAGAACATAGAAGAGCTAAGCGATTTTTTACAAAAATTTCAAAAACAATACAATAAAAAAATCACACTATTAAATTTTCGAGAATCTAAAAATATAGATTACAAGAAGCATTTTAGAATCTCACCTAGCCTAGACATATTAGAGTATTGTTTTGATAATGTATATCCACTAAAAAAGAATGAAAAAAATGCTCCAATTTGGATTGGAAACTACAAGAAATGGGGGGGGGTATGAAGCTTGTGAGATTATCTAGGCGTATTGATTTTAAACATAATGATATTTTAAATGATAGATATTAGGAGAAAAAATGAAAGTTATTTTGCCTACAGCAGCTAAAGATTTACATATATTGCCACATGCCCTATCTAGTCTAAAATCTCATTTATATATTAATTGGGGGGGGGCAGCAGCAAAAAATAGATTCTAAAGATATAGTAATTATTGCTAATTCTAATATGAATGAGAGTGTTTTAAGGATTGATAGCAAAATAGAATTTATAGATGAAGATTTATTATTAGATGGTCTTGATATTGCGTATTTGCGTAAGTTTTTTGATGATGATGCGGGTTGGTTTTTTCAACAATTTTTGAAAATGGCTTATAGTTTTATTTGTAAAAGGGAGTTTTATTTGAGTTTTGATGCTGATTGTCTGCTAATTAGGGATTTGAAAATTGATAAAGTATTTTTAAATGCTATGCCTACAAAAATAGATATAAATCACCCATATTTTATGACTATACAAAAGTTATTAAATATAAAAATAGATATTGCTCATCAATATATGTGTGAATTTATGATTTTTAATAAAAATATAATGCAAGATTTATGCAAAGCTCTAAATGCAAATAATCCTACTTTATTTTATGAGCCAATTATTAGACTTGTAAGTAGCAATAAAGATAAATATAGTTTTAGTGAGTTTGAGACTTATGCAAATTTTGCTTTGAGTTATGATGTTTATGATATTAGATATATTCCTGTATATCGCTGTGGAGGTAGATTTTATAGTGAGATTCCAAGTATGAGCGATTCTTTATTAAAAGATTTTGCTAAGGTTTATTATTTGTTGCAATTTAATCATTGGGATAAGCCTGTTAGCTTTGCTAAGATTTTACATAATAGATTTTTAAGAAAGATTCTAGGATTTAAGAATCTAATGCGAATTTATTATTATTTTGGTTTTTATAAAAGGGATTTTAAAAATATTGATGGAAAAAATAGTGAAGATAAAAAATAAAATAAATGTTAGTAAGCCTTATTTACCAAATAAGGATAAGTATTTTAGATATATTGATAAGATTTGGAAGAATAATCATTTGACAAATTTTGGACCTCTAAGTATTGAGCTAGAGAATAGATTATGTGATTATTTAGGTGTTAAAAATTTATTATTAGTTGGAAATGGCACTTTAGCTTTGCAGATTGCATATAAAGTATTAGATATAAAAAATGAAGTTATAACCACTCCATTTTCATTTGCTGCGACTACAAGCACCCTTATTTGGGAAAATATAAAACCTAGATTCTGCGATATTGATGATAAAAGTTTTTGTATTGATACAAAAAAAATAGAAAAACTTTTCTCAAAAAATACTAGTGCAATTTTGGGCGTGCATGTATTTGGCAATACTTGTGATATAGAATCTTTACAAAATATCGCAAATAAATACAACCTAAAACTCATTTTTGATGCCGCACATGCTTTTGGTGTGAAATACAAAAATAAAAGCGTTTTTTGTTATGGTGATATTTCTACTATTTCTTTTCATGCTACAAAAATTTTTCATAGCATTGAAGGCGGTGCTTTGGTATTTCGCAATAAAGATTATTTAGATGAAGCAAAAAGTATTATTAATTTTGGATTAAAAAATACGATTCCAGAGATTTTAGGAATCAATGCTAAAAATAGTGAATTTCATGCTGCAATGGGGCTTTGTGTCTTGGATGATATTGATTTTATCATGGAGCAAAGAAAGGATATTTGGGAGTATTATTTTAATAATCTAAAAGATGATTTTGATATGCAAATATTAAATAAAGATTCTACAAATAACTATCATTATTTTCCAATTTTATTTAAGAATGAAGATTTTCTTTTAAAAGGCATAGAAGAGTTAAATAAAAATGACATTTTTCCACGACGATATTTTTATCCAAGCTTGGATACATTGCCATATATAGATACAAATACTCCTTGTGAAATATCACAAAATATTGCAAGTAGAATCTTGTGCTTGCCTCTTTATGTTGGGCTAGATAGAAAAATACAAGATTTGATAATAAAGATTCTAAAAAGGTAGATTGATGCAAGAAAAATATAAAAGAAGTGAAAATGAGATTATGCAAAATTGGAGCTCTAAAGAGCCGATTTTGACAATTATTTGCATTACATATAATCATAAAGATTTTATTACAAGAGCAATAGAGGGCTTTTTAGAACAAGAGACAAATTTTGCATTTGAGATTTTTATTCATGATGATTGCAGTGATGATGGCACAAAAGAGATAATAGAATCTTATGCAACAAAATATCCAAATATCATAAAAGCATTTTATGAAGAAGAAAATCAATATAAAAAGGGTGCAAATGGACGTTATTTTTTTGGTGAATTAAGCAAAATGGCCAGAAAATATATCGCTTTGTGTGAGGGTGATGATTATTGGAATGATTCTAAAAAACTGCAACTTCAAGTAGATTTTTTAGAAAATAATCCTAAATTTGTTATCACCTATCATTCTTGTAGTATTATTGATTGTAATGATAATATAGTAGATTTTTCTATAAATGATTGGGCAAAGTTTGATTATAGAGATGGTAAGGGTTATGATATGCAAAGACTTCATCTTTGTTTGCCTCTTAGATGTGTAGTGTATAGAAATGTTATAGATTTTTTAGAGCCAAATTTAATGCAATATGCAAAAAAGATTAAAAATGCTGATACATTTCTTTGGATTCTTCTTGGAGAATATGGTGATGTAAAATACATAAAAGAGATAAAACCGGCATTTTATAGAATCCATATTGGCGGTGTATGGTCTATGGTAGATGAAAAAGAAAAGCATAAAATGCATACTAATAGCTTTTATAATATGGCTGAATATTTTTCAATCAAAGGAGATGTAAATCTAGCTAGTTATTTTTTATCGCTTTCTATGTATTATTTATCTTGTGCAAGTAGTGTAGATAAAATGCAATATAGTGATTTTACTAGAATCCCAAAATCTATACTAGGGCATAAATCTGTCTATGGGGGGGGGTATATCCATATTCTTACTTCTTGGTGTTATTTCTCCGCGACTTTACAAGTTTTTGAAAAATATAAAAGAGCAGCTTAAGATATGGAAGGAAAAATATGTCATATAATGGTGCTAGATAAATTTATCCCTCCATATATTAATTTTATAGATAAATATTTTGATATAAATAATCATCATTTTATTATATTTGCAGATTCTAATACACTGCAATCTTATCCTATTACACAAAGTAAAAATATCACATTTATAAATCAAAAATATCATTTTAAGATATTAAAATTATTTTATATTGTTTGCAAGATCCAATCTGCTAGAAAAATTTTTATACATGGACTTTGGATACATCATATAAATATCATTTTGACATTTATGTTTTGGAATCTAAAAAAATGTTATCTTGCTATTTGGGGGGGGGGATTTATATTGTTATAAATTTGATAAAAAGACAAAAGAATATTTTAAAAAAGAAAAATACAGAAGATTTGTATTTAAGAATATAGGATATATTATACCTGTTGTTTATGGGGATTATGATTTAGCAAAAAAGTGGTATCACACAAAAGCAAAATGCTTGCAACCATTTATGTATGTGCAATTTTATGAAAAATACATCTCCCAGCCATTAAAAACACAAGGAGATATAGTAAATATACAAGTTGGTAATTCTGCGACAGATACAAATCATCATATTGATTGTTTTGATATTTTGGCTAATTTTGACAATATTAATATTTATGCACCACTTAGCTATGGTGATAAAAAATATGCAGATTCTATAAAAAAATATAGGAATAGCTAGATTTAAAAATAGATTTATTGCACTAGAATCTTTTATGCAATTTGATGAATATATAGCTTTTTTAAATAATATTGATATTGCGATATTCAAACAAAATAGACAGCAAGCAATGGGAAATATATTTGTATTGCTAGCTTTAGGTAAAAAAAGTATATTTAGATTCTACTGCTACGCATTATGATTTTTTAACTAAGCTTGGTTTTAGGATTTTTGATATTAAAAATTTTAATACAAATCCTATGTTAGAAGCAGATTCTATACATAATAGAAAATTACTTTTAGAATTATATAGCAAGGAAAAACAAATAGAAAATCAAAAAAGTTTTTATTCATAATCTTTTGCTTTACAAAAATGTATAATCTAATTTCATCTTAAAAAATAAAGGAAATAAATGAAATGTATCATTTGCAAAGCAAAGGCTACAAGCTATTTTACGACAGATTTTAGATTCCATTTTGGTGGCAAGTATAAAGAGCAGTTAGAAAAAAGTGAATATTATAAATGTTCATATTGTGGTTTTACATTTTCTAAAGATGTATATGAAATGAGCTATACTACTTGGTGTGAGCTAAATTTAAAAGCACATACACAATTTGAATCTACAGATTTAAATACAAGACTTACAAATCAACCTCCATATTTAGCACAAGCAACTATGTTAAATTTATTGTTAAAAGATGATATTATTGGGGGGGGGCAGCAGCAAAAATAGTATTTTAGATTATGCCGGTGGGATTGGCACTCTAGCTAGAATCTTACTTCAATTTTATAATATAAATATCTTAGTATATGAAAATTATATGCAAGAATTCAAAAATGATGGCATTGTAAAATATGTAAATAAACTATCAACTTATGATATTGTAATAAATTCTGCCATGTTTGAGCATATCACAAAAAGAGAGCATTTAGAACATATCAATTCTTTAGTAAAAGATGATGGTGTGCTAATTATTCATACTTTAGTTAGAGAAAATATCCCAAAAAATCCAAATTGGTTTTATATACTTCCTGTGCATTGTAGCTTTCATACAAATAAATCAATGCAGATTCTGATGAATGATTGGGGTTATTCGCATTCTCTTTATAGTCCTATATCAAAATGTTGGGTTTTATTTAAAAAAGCAAATAAAAATATTCCCAAACTAAAAGAATATACGCAATCTATAAATTCATTATTACAACAAAATTATTTATTTTATAAAGAAGGTTTTATGGATTATTGGCTTGATTAGCTTTTTAGCATCTTTTTGATGCTAAAAAATATTACCAATTATAAGCAGCGCTTAAAAATATATGGCTTCTATCATTTGCTACACTACTTTTTCCAACATATGCTGGTAAGTCATTTTTTGATAGATCATTGAAATATTCTAGTTTTGCAGCTAGAGTTATTTGTTTTGTTACATTGTATCCTAGATTTAGTGCAATGCTTTGTTCGTTGCTATTTCTTGAAGTTGTTGCTCTACCTAGTAATTCCCATGTAAAATCACCTAGTTTTTGTCCGCCATATAGCCAAAGAGTAAATGCATCTTTAGAATTTACATCACTTAATGCCCAACCATCAGTTCCAAAAGTAAATGCACTAGAAGTCCATACATCAATTTTTGCTAGATTCCCATGTCTTCCTATACCACTATTGCCATCTGGATTACCAAAAGTTTTCCATATACCTGCACCAAAATCCCAATTACTATAAGACATATCTTCTTGTATTATTAAGATTGTGCCAAGTCTTTTATCTGTTTGATTTAGGTATGTATTTGCAGTATTTTTGTGAGATAATACAAATAAAGAATAAAGACTAGTTTTTGCACTAAAATCATCACCATTATATTGATAGAATGCATTTACTCCCGGGGCAATATAGTCATTTCTATGATACCAAACTTGTGGTTTTATACCAAAATTACCAAAATTAATATCAAATGCACCAATTATAAAATATCTAGGAGCATTAAAAGTATCATTCTTGCCAATAGTGTAAAAATCATTAAACCATTGATTAAAAGCAAGTCCTCTTCTATTTACAAAATTGATTTGAAATTTCATATTATCATTTCCAGCCCATACATGAGCACCCTCGCTAGAGCCACTAAACCAATCAAGTCCATGATCTAGATATCTACCAGCTTTTATGCCTATATTTAATCCTTTTGCTTTATATTCATATCCAAGATATGCCATTGATATAAAGTAATAATTATTTCTAAGATCATTAAGGTCATTGCCTACAGAATTTCTTGCAGTTCCATTTATATATGCACGGCTTGGATATTCTCCATTAAAAGTTTTATCCCATACAGGAGCTGATGCCATTCCACCTAAGCCATAAGTAAATCCTTCTACAAAGCTACCTGATACATTTGCTTCCAATCCGATGCTAGCCCAGCTATCTGTTGGATATTTGCCTTGATCTAAATCTATTTTATTATTAAATCCAATTTTGCTAAATGCATAAGCTCCGCCATAAAAATCATAGTCAAAAGCACTGATACTGCTAGTATATAATCCTAAAACACCTATAATAATTTTTGTTTTCATTTTAAATTCCTTTTTTTATCTTTTTTGCAATATGCAATTTGCAATTATATCACTTTTTGATATGTATTTTTAATTTTATGTATAAAATTGTTATAAGTATGATGAGTGATAGTATAAAAATCATTATCCAATTTGTTATACCAAAGTATTTTAATGCGTAGTTTGCGATGTTATTTGTATATATATGTATTACATAAAAAAATACAGAATGTATTCCAAAATATTTGAAATTTAATATTTTTGGATATTTATAAAATACAAACATTAATAAAATGCAAAAGCTAATACAAAATGCAAGAGAAAAAATCCAGCTAAAATTTCTATATTTTAAAATATTTATTTCTACAAATAGGTAGCAAAATATACTTAAACCAATCCAAATAATAATTTGCAACCCCCCCCCATTACCAAATCGTGTGATATTTTTGAAGAAAAAATATCCAAATAGGCAAAATATAGATGTTATTATCCCGATATCTAGGACAAATGGGAGATTTATATTGTATTTTAATATAAAAATAATAGCCATGATATATGGTAAAAATAGCCATTTTGTATATTTTAAGATAAAAAAACAAGTGATTTTTGCAATAAGCAAACTTGGCAAAAACCACAAAATAAGTGCATAGCTATTTTGCAAATGCTCATAATCCATATAAAAAAACAATCCAATAAGAAGTTCTTTTATCTCTATTTCCCTATGTAGTGCTATATCTTTTAGGGATTCTATACTTATGCCCAAGATTCCAAAGATGATATAGATTCCCATTAGATTTTTTGTATTGCTTATTATAAAATCTATATTATTTTTGTTTGTATTGATAAAAAATCCACCAATAAAGAAAAATAAAGGCATATGCCACAAATATATAAAGTTTGAAAATGGATTTGCAATATGCCCTAAAATCACACATAAAACCCCAAATCCTTTTAGATTATCTACAAAATCAACTCTATTCATCCAATAAATATGCCTTTTTCATTTTTTCATATCTTGTTTTAAAATCAATCTTTAAGGTGTTTTTATGATATTTTAAATAGTTTTTATCCATTTCTTCTAATGCATAATTTAGTGCCTCTAAATTATTATTCTCAAAGATAATCCCGCTTTTATATGGCTTTATTAGCTCATTACTACTGCCTACATTTGAGCTTGCAATCACACTTACACCACATAGCAATGCTTCATCTACTACAAGTCCCCAAGGCTCACTAGTTGATGGAAGTATCAAAGCAATGTGATTTTGAATGATATTTGCTATATTGTCATTATTGATATAATCAAGACATGTTATATTGCTTTGTTTTGTATCTATTTTGCCGCCAATGATATTTAAATGAAATATAGAATCTCTAAAACATTCTAATAATAAATCAATATTTTTTTCTTTTGAGATTCTGCCTATGTATAAAAACTGCTTATTTTTAGGATTATAATTTTGCTTATTTATATTTGCATAAAATATATTTGGAATCCCAACACCATTTGCAATAAATATCTTTTTATTTTTATTGATTTTTAGTGCTAAATCCCTGTGCGACCCCCCCCCCAGCGACTATTATTGCATCATTGAAAAAGAAAAATATCTTTTTTAAGCCTAATTTTAGCGCGCTAAGCCCGCTCTCAATTATGCTAGATTCTAGGATTGTTGCTTTTATACTTTTTTTAAAAATCTTACAAAAGATCAGAGCTATCCAGAAATGCGGCATATCATAACCACCTACAATAATCTTTTTAAAACTTATATCTTTTAGTATGTTTAATAATTTTATACTTGTTTTTATTTTGTTTATTTTTTCAAATTCACATTCTTCTAAAAATAAATAATCAAATTTCATCACACCATTTATAAAATCATCTTTTCTTTGAATGCTTTTTAATCCAATAAATATCACCAAGATTCTATTATCTTTTGCTATTTCATTAAAAATATTTATCTTATAAAAGCTTGGTAAGTGTGTAATATAGAGTGCTTCATAGTTCATATTATTTTCCTTTGATTATTTTTAAAAGAATTGATTTTGTATAGAATTTAAATAAACTCCAAAAATACACATAATACAGCACTATTTTATTTGCGATTTTGTTTTCTACTCTATTTTGATGATATTCTTTTAGTATTTCTTTTGTTTTTCCGCTTCCAATGCCTCCTTCTTTCCATCTTGATATAAAGATATTTTTATAAAGTATTTTTAAGTTTTTTCTATCTTTATATGCCCTTAGGAGTTGTTCATAATCCATACTATAAATCTTATCAAGCCTAAAAAGTCCATATTTTTGAAAAAATCTTTTATTTGTAAAAAGTCCTTGATGTGGAATATTCATCTTCCAGAGCAAAGAATCTAGCGGATTTCTTTTGTATTTTTTGGAGAAATATAATATTTTGTTGTATTCATCATTGCTTACTCGTTTTATTCTACCTAATATTAAATCAAAGCTAGAATCTACATCTTTAAATAATTCTTCTATTGCATATTTATTATCCAATATATCGCTTGCACCTTGAAAGTTTATATACTCCCCACTAGATAGATTTATACCTTTATTGAAAGCATGAGAGATTCCATCATCTTTTTTGCTTATAAATTTATCTATATTATGTTTTAGATATTTTGGTTTATTATTTAGATATTTATTTATAACTTCTATGCTTCCATCTGTGCTTCCACCATCAATGATGATATATTCGATATTTTCATATGTTTGATTGAGGATAGATTCTATTGTAGCTGCAATATTTTCTTTATCATTATATATTGCTGTGATTATGCTAATTTTTGGCTTCATAGATTTCCTTTAGATTATCTAGATATCTTTTGTTGTTTGTTTCTTTTAAGATTTTTTCTTGCCATTTTGATAGATTATAAAAATATTTTTTATAATTATTTAGTGCTTCTTTCATCACTTCATGTAAGCAATCTTTTGAATTTGGGGTAAATTTAAGTCCGCCAAATTTATCTATAGTCTCACTTAAAGCCCCGATATCACTTGCAATTGGCACGACACTAGATAGTATAGATTCTATTATTGTAAGTCCAAAGCTCTCATACAATATTGATGGTAAAATGCTAATCTTTGCACTTTTTAGCTTCTCTCTTAGTTCTTTTGGGCTTAGATGTGGGATAAAAATATATGGCTTAGAATCTTTAAATATTTTTTTTGCTAGATTCTCGCATCGTATTTTATCATCGCCATCACCAATAATAAGCAGTTTGTAATCTTTAAAATCTTTATGTAATTTATAAAATGCTTCTATTAGTATTGCTACATTTTTTTCTTTACTAATTCTCCCAAAAAAGACTATCAAATTTTCTTTTTGCTCTATTGAGATATTTGGATTATAAAAGCTAGAATCTATCGGGTTTGTGATGACTTTTAGTTTAGTTTTATCATAATTATCATCTATGTGTTTTTGCATTTGAAAATTGCTAACAAAGATGATTTTATCAAATAGATTTTGTTCTTTTAGAAATATTCCTTGATAAAATATAGTCCTTAAAGCTTTTATAAAAGAATAGATTCTTCCTCTTCTATCGCAGTTTTTAAAAGCAATTTGTAGCTGATTTCCTTTTATGCAAGATTCGCAAACTTGATTTTTATTGTAGTTATAAAGACAGCTATTTCCACATACACCAAAGCTATGCTGTGTATAGATGAGTTTTATATTTGGATTTTGTTTTTTATATCTTTTTAGTGCAAAAAGCACACTAGGGCTAAGACGCGATAGATAATTTTGTGTATGGATTACATCTGGTTTTAGCTCATTTAAAGAGAAAAGTAGAGTAGAGTAATTTTTTATATTAAAGATATATTTTATGATTGCAGTGATTTTGTTGTAGTTTTGATAATCATCCAAGATTATGTGTTTTTTAGAATCTTTTATTTCTTTATCACAACTTGCAGTATAAGTGATAAAATCTTTACTTGTGATTTTTATCGTATTTCTAAATACACTCTCCGCCCCTCCTGTAATACTATCACTTGCTAAATGTAAAACCTTTAGAGCTTGATTTTTCCTATGCTCATTATGTAGGCTAGAATCCTCACATAAGTCTGCCACTTGCGATGATATTTTAGAGATTTTATAGCTGCATTTAGATATTGAGGTATTAAAGGAGGGCATCTATAATTCCCCCCCCCCTACAATAGCGTGAGCTACATCTTTAGGTAAATATCTTAATTCTAATTCTCTTTGGGCTTTTAATATATTTTTTGTCCTATCTTTTGTTTGTTTGAAATATTTGTTTTCTCTTATTTCTTTTATTTCACCAAATCTATCTAAATAATCTAGCACCTTATCAAAATCATTTATTTTTTTTCGTATTGATTTTTCATCTATTCTTCTTGTTATTGATGATTGATTATTGCAATATATGTATAATTTATCTTTTATGCCAATAGATTTATTTGCTAAAGCAAGTATTGCAAAGCTTTTTAGTGCGTCTTCTGCCATATTTAGACGCGGAAATTCGCCCATATGTGCTAGGAGTAAATTTATCGTTTTACTAATGTGCGAAGCTTTATAAAGCTTCGCACATATGTGCCACGGAGGTGTGGCACAATGGGCGAAAGAGGCTTTTAAAATCTCCTCATTATGCAGCTCATCTATCAATACTGGAGGTGCTACTTTTTTTATTGTTGGTGGATAGAATCTCATACCAAAAAATACAATATCTGGTAATTTATCCTCTTTTATTTGCTCTTTTGTATTATTTCCATTTAATGCTTTGTCATAGGCTTTTTTGCAAGTATTATATTCTATATAATCATCTGCATCTAAAAATAATAAATATATTCCTTTTGCATTTTCTATGCCTTTTATTCTTGAATTAAAAGTGCCTAGATTTTTTTCATTTTTGATGATTCTAATCCTGCAGTCTTTTTTTGCAAAAGATTTTGCAATAGATATGCTATTGTCATTTCCACAATCATCAATTAATAAAATCTCAATATCACTAAAACTTTGATTTATACAAGATTCAAGGCAACGAGATATGTATTTTTCTACATTATACACAGGGATGATAATTGATATTTTAGGAGGATTCAAGCTGCAATCCCCCCCCCATAGATAATGTTGATATTTTCAATCAAAACATTTTTATCTAACACTTTTCTATATAGAATCTTGCAAGTAAAATAATCTATATAATCATCAGAATCCAAATGCAATAAATACAGACCTTTGGCTTCTTTTTCACCTACAATTCTTGTGTGAAATAATCCTAGATTTTTTTCATTTTTGATGATTCTAATCCTGCAGTCTTTTTTTGCAAAAGATTTTGCAATAGATATGCTATTGTCATTTCCACAATCATCAATTAATAAAATCTCAATATCACTAAAACTTTGATTTATACAAGATTCAAGGCAACGAGATATGTATTTTTCTACATTATACACAGGGATGATAATTGATATAAAAGGGGTGGTGAGCTTTTTTGTCTTATCTTTTGTATTTGATTTGATATATTTTTCCATTCTAGTTCTTTTTAGTATTTTTAAATCAAGTTTGTCATATAAGATTTTATTTGTTGTGGATGGATCTAGAAAATTACCACTTTTATCTACCAAAATTTTATTTAAAAATCTTGATTATAGCAGAATCTAGATTCTTTTTTTGCTAATCAAAACTCTAGCTTTATTTCTTATCTTTTTTGGTAAGGAGATTCTAATGATATATCTAGGCATATCTCTAAATAGGACTTTTAGGGTATTAAACAATGGATATAATTTATTATATTTATATCCAATAATGCAATCTTCTTTAAACATTTGATAGCTTAATTTTCCACTAACTCCATCTAGATTAAAACTGCTTATGACTTCATCAATGTATAAAAACTTGTAGCCATTATTGTATAGCATTGTAAAAAGATTTGTATCACCTGCGATTTTAAATCTCGTATCAAATTTGTATTTTTTGATGATATTAGTATCAATAAAAGATGATTGATGAATGAATTTGTGATGAAATTTGTGATTATGTGAGGCTAGGAGAATCTTAGAGCAGGTATTATCATATACCATTTGCGTATTTCCATATATTACACAAGGTTGTTTTATATTATCTTGCTCTTTTTTTGTATTGAATTTTTCAAATACTTTATATATCGCATTGCTATTATAAAATTTATCAGCACAATTCATAAAATTACACCATTTACCATTTGCTAAATCTATGCCTTTATTCATAGCATCATAGATTCCATGATCTTTTTGACTAATAAAATAAAAAGTAAAATTTTTATTATTCTTTTTTGTGGCTTTTAGGTGATAAATATCATCATTGCTTATTTCTTCCGTGATATTTGAAATATTTTTGATTTTATTTTCTATAAATTCTTTTGTGCCATCATTGCTTTTTCCATCAATGATTATGTATTGTAAGTTTTCATAAGTTTGATTTATTACAGAATCTAGCGTTTTTTTGATATTGTTTATATCATTAAAGACTATTGTAATAATACTTATTTTATCCATCTAATTTTAATCCTTTAATTTACTCTATACACAGCTACAACAGTGTGTCCATATGCATCATTTGGAATCTTTATAAAAGGTCTAGCAAAGATTCCTGCTTTATTTATGATTTTTCTTTTTATGCTTGTATCTATCAACTTTGGTTTTAAAAATATATTTGCCCATATTGTTTGTTTATAAAAATCAAAATGTTCCTTTTGCACACTTTCGTGATAAATCTCTAATAATTCTATATTAAAAATCTCACTTATATTTTTTAAAGTTTTATCACTAAAGCGACTAATATGATGTGGTGGCATATTTAAGATTCCATTGCTACATTTTGATATAAAGCTATCTTGGCTTGGCACTGCTATTATTAGCAAATCACCTTGCTGCCCCCCCCCAATTTAGGCATTTTATCTGTGAGTGGATAAAACTATAAGGATTTGTTACATGCTCTAGCACTTGAAAACTACAAGCTATATTAAATTTTGTTTTATTAGATTTAGAATATTCTTCTATGCTAATATTTTCTATATTTATGCCATTTTGTTTTGCCAACTTTTTTGCATCACTGCTAAATTCTAAGCCAATATAATTTTGCTTATTTGGTAAAAAACTAGCAAATGCAGCTTTTCCACAGCCAACTTCTAAAACTCTAGAATCTTTTTTAATAAATTGCTTTGCAAAATGGTATTCATTTTTTTCTTGCATATAATACCAAGGTAGTTTATTTAAATGATTGTAAAATCCATCATCACCACTTGGAATCTCCCCATTTTCTAGTGTAAAAAATCTTAAATCACAATCACAACAATGATGATAAAATAAATCTTGCTTTATGATATTTTCTACATTTATATCAAATGCCTTTTTATACAAGCTAATTAAATCATCTTTTTTTATTACATCAATCTTATTTGTATTATCACTTCCACACAAAATACATTTCATAATCACCACTTTTTTATTTTTTGCATTCAATATATATTGATGATATGCCTTTATATGGGCTACCATCGCTATTAATATCAAGCAAATAAGAATTAAAATTTATTATTTGGCTTTTATTAAAACTCATTATTTTAATATCTCTAAAACCACAAGATTCTAAGATATTTTTCAAACTAATTCTATCATACATAAATTTATGTCTCTCTCCTATGATTGTATTTATAAATACTTCATTTCTAATACTTTTTGGGATTAACAAACTTACTATATTTAGATATTTCATCAGTATTTTATTTTTGATTTTATCTAATGTGATTTTTTTATTTTTTGTTTGCAACTTATTTGTTTCTAGGATTCTATCTCCGACCCTATTCATTTATTGGATAGAAATCTATATTTTCAAAATCTTTGTGGATTCTACTTCCACAAGCAAAATTTAACATCATTTTGATCCCTTAATTTTGATTTAATCAAAGATTATATCAAAATTATAGATTCTAATTTTTAAGGGATAAATCGCTTAATTTGCTAATGCTTTTATTTCATAGCTAAATACTTGTGGGCTTGGTGCGTGAAATGCAGAGTTTGTCATCTTGCACCAAAATTTTATATGAAAGGTATATATTTTTAAAAATACCTTTTTAATCCACTTTTTTATACCTTTACTTCCAGCTAGAGCGTCTTTGTCAATGATATTGATATTTTTAAATCCAGCCATTTTTAGCACATATATAAGACTTCCAGCTGTAAATAAAGTATTATGCGTAAAATCCTCATAAGCCCAATAACAGCCAGTAAAACTTTGTGCATTTGGCACAGCAACAAAAATAGCACCATTTTCTTTAAGCACAGATTCTCTAAAATGTTTTAATATATCTATGAGCTTATTTTTTGTTAAGTGTTCAAGCACATGAGTAGTGATAATTAAATCAAATTTCTCTTTTGGTTTAAATGTAAAAATATCTTCTATCAAAAAAGATTCTATATCTAAACTTTTTACAAAATTTATTGCATTGGGATTTATATCAATACCAACAAGCCTAAAATCTCTATTCCCCCCCCCCATTTGCCATGTAAAATTATGATTTTTAATTGCAAATAAATTTTGTCCAAATCCACAACCAAAATCTAAAATCCTTGCATCATGAGGAAGTCCCTCTAATACTTCTTTGTAGTAAGCAGGCAATTTTGCATCTTTGTAAAATTCAGCCTTTACTCCTCTTGCTTCAAAATAATCTGTCATTTTTTCTCCTTTTGTAAAGTTAAATCAATAATTTTAATTACATCTTGTGCTGTAATTTCATTTATATCTAGTGTGCTTTTGTAGGCATATGTATTGCTTAGTTCTTCATATTTATCGAAATTGTTTTTTATAAAATGGTGAAACACCGGGTAGTATTTATCCCTTAGCTCATTTGGATAAGGGATAAATCTGCCTAGGTGGTTGCCATTAGACACGACGAAAACATTCGTCGTGTCTAATATAGCTCCTAAATGAGCACAACTTGTTTCATTTGAGATCAAGTGGTTGCCATTATACACGATTCTTGCAAGCTCTAAGAGACTTGTAGCCCCAGCTAGATTATATATTTGTTTGCTAGATTCTTTAGATTCTATTATCTTTTGTAATATATTTGCATTTTCTTTATCATCAATTCCACCGCAAATAGCGATATTTTGTTGATATTTTTTTATCAAATGTATTCCTACTTCCCCAAAGGATTCTATATTCCATTTGCGAAAAGAGGTGCTTGCACCAATAAAAAGGACGCTATATGGAGTTTGTAATTTAAATTTGTCTTGAATATATTTAAAAGCTAAATTAGTAGAATCTAGCTCTAATTTTGTCTCTAATTTTTTATTTAAAAAGTTTTGAAAAAACTCCATATTTCTATAAAACTCAAATAAAATTTCTTTTTTACTAGGATAGATTTTTGTATAGATTCTGTCATTTTTAGCTTTAGCATTTTGAGTGGTATTAATATAATCTCCTTGTGGAGCAATGCATAAACTTGCATTTATATATTTTGATAACAAAAAGTTTATAGCATCTCTTGAATGCACTGCATTAATAAAAATATCGTATTTATTATTTTTTAGAGTGCGTAAAAATTGCGTAGCATAAAGTGGATTTTTTGTGAGTTTTTTTGGATTGAAAAAAATAAAATTATCTATGATTTCTTTATCAAAATGTATAGCTAATTGTTTCCAAGCAATATTTCCTATAAGTGTGATATTGTATTTTGGATAGACATCTCTTATTTCTTTTAAAAAATTACGAAAAAGCAAATAATCACCGATTGCATCACTTCGTAAAATAATCATTGAATCTTTAATACATCGTGATTTTTTAAAAGTGATATTTGCAAATATAGATATATATAAGTCGCGTATTTTTTTTAATATAGATTTGATGGCACTCATCTTATGCCACCTTAGGTAAGATTGTTAGATTTTTGTATTTATTGTGGTTTGTTGTAGTATGATTTGGAAGGATATAAAAAATAGCAAAATTGCTATATGCTAGTTCCCCCCCCCCATTAAGTATATTTTGATATTGTGCTATATATTTTTTTGCTACTAAATTTGATTTAAAATTTTCTTTTATCTTCTTTATTGCATTTTGTGAGAGGATGTCTTTATTATCTATTGCCCATTTTATTCCATTTGCTAGGTCATCTATATCATTTTCTTTTGCAAGATAGCCATTCTTTTTATGATCTATCATATCACTATTGCCACCTATATCAAATGCCACAACAGGCGTGCCACAAGATAGAGATTCCATTATTGCATTGCTTAGATTTTCTGCTAAGCTTGGAGTGATAAAAATATCACTTGCATTGTATATAAGATTTAAAGTAGTATCATCATTTATATAGCCTAAAAAGTGAGTTGGTATATTTTGTAGTATTTCTCCACTGCTTGATCCAAAAACAAGCAGACAAAAATCAAAATCTAATTTCTTTAATGCACCTATTAGCTCGCTATATCCTTTTCTAGCTACATTTGTGCCACTTATTGCACCAAAAGTAATATAAAGAGTGTTTTGTTTAAAGAATATTACTTGTAAGAGTTCTTTATACCCCCCCCCATTTAGTATATTTTGATATTGTGCTATATATTTTTTACTCACGATTTTAGAATCAAAAGTCATAGCTTTAAGCCTTGGATTGTCATCTAAATTATTATCTATTGCCCATTTTATTCCATTTGCTAGGTCATCCACATCATAGCATTTTGCAAGATAGCCACTCTTTTTATGATCGATTATATCTCTTAATCCACTTGTATCAAATGCCACAACAGGCGTGCCACAAGATAGAGATTCTAGGGCTACTTGTCCAAAAGATTCTACTTTGCTTGGCACTACTATTACATCACTTAAACTATATACAATCCTAAGTGTCAAATCATCATGTAAATGTCCTAGATAAATCGTCTCAATCCCTTCTATATTTTCTTCATTGTTTTTTCCATGGCTTGCACCAAATATGATTAATCTTATATTTTTTTTATCTAGTTTTTTTAATGCATTTATAAGTTCATTATAACCTTTTCTATCGGTATTTGTTGCATCAATTGCCCCAAATGTGATTATTTTCTTTTGTGTATTTAAGCCCAAAATTTCTCTTGCAATTTGTTTGTTTATTGGTTTAAAAATATTTGTATCAATTGGATTTGGTAGGTTTATTATTGTTTTATCTTTTAGCAAAGCAGAATCTTTTGCACAATTTGCAATCCATCTACTAAGTCCATTTATTGTAAGATTTATTTTTTTATATGTATTCTTTTTTGCTTTAAATGTCCAAAAACTTAGGTCGTATTTAGAATTTGATTTTAACAAGGGACATCGCATGCAGTGATTTTTAACGCCTACACAGGCGGTTGCCACATAGTGGCAACCGCCTGTGTAGGCGTTAGCATCATGCAAGCTCCATATCATTGGTATTTTTATTTTTTTTAAATCTTTAATATTTAAAAAGCCATTATTAATCCAGTGAATATGTAAAATATCGGGATTTATTTCATTTATTTTTTTAATCAATGTTTTATTGCTAAGTGCATTTGGAGAGAAAATATCTTTATGCCTTTTTGGATATAGCATAAGAGGTATTGTGCTTAGTGCTGGACGCAGTTTTTCCATAATTTTTTGAGGTTTTGTTTGTGCCAATCTTAAGACACTATCTAAATCAGTGCTTTTATTTTGCACTAGCATTAAAGATTCTATATTTTCTTCTAATAATGCTTTGTGAAGTCTTAGCGCTGCTCTTCCTGCTCCACCAGAATCTTGAGATATTAAATGTAAAATTTTCATAAATTCTCCAAAAATTTGGATTCTATTCATTTTAACTTTTTAAATTCTTATAGTATTATTTTGCATTTTTAAAAATATAAGGAGATTCTATGGCTAGATTTAGGGGGGGGGCAGCAGCAATATAATAAAAATAGGATTGTAGTATTTTTAGAAGGTGGGCTTGGTAATCAGCTATTTCACTACGCTTTTTGCCATGTATTAAAAGAAATAACAAAAAAAGATATATATTTAGATTGCACAGAATATCAAAATACAGATACCAATCCACGAAATTTAGAAATCAAGTATTTTGATTTAAATATAAAGCTCATTACAACAAACAAAGAATTAAGCAAAATCCTAAAAGTGAATTTTTATTTTTTATTATTTAAGAAGTTTGTAAATAAAATCAATATTAAATGTTTTAAAAAGAAAATATTCTATCCAGTAAATAAACAAAAAATTATTTTTTATCCACATTTGCATTATAAAAATATATATGAGTTATCATTTGACATAAAGAATAGAATCTATATTTATGGTGAATATTTATGGCATTTTTCAAATTTTATACCTTTTAGATATTTTTTTATTAATACTTTGTATCCAAAAATAAATTTAGATTCTAAAAATAATATGATTTATGAAAAGATTAAATCTAGTAAAAATTCTTGTATGATTCATGTAAGAAGAGGCGATTTTGTAGGTATTTATGAATTGCTTGATATGGATTATTATAAAATGGCTATGGAGATCATGCGAGAAAAATATAGTGATATTTCATTTTTTGTATTTGGTAATGATTTTGATTTTATGCAAGAAAATTTTATCGATGATGATTGTAATGTCATAAACATAAATAATGAAAGCAAAGTAATTTTTGATTTTGTTTTGATGCAATCTTGCAAACACAAAATATTAGCAAATAGCACACTTTCTTTTTGGCTTGGATTTTTAGGCAGTGGAGATGTGATTTATAAAGAAAATATAAGCCCAAGTTTTACTTATAGTGCTAAAAATTTGATTGTGTTATGATTATCGTTTTTTGATGGATATAAAAATATTTATCTTTATGGTTTAGGCAGGAATCTAGCAATAAATCTTAGTATTTTTAATTCAAATAAAATTTCTATTCCAAAAAGAAGATTCTAATTTTTTGCCTATAAATAATTATATCTATAGGATTTTATAGGTTTTATATTTCTGCTATATATTCCCATATTACTCCATCTTTTGTATCCATTAGATGGATATTTTTAGATTTTAATTCATCTCTTATACTATCGCTTAGGGTGTAGTCTTTTTTACTTTTTGCTTCATTTCTATCTTTTATTTTTTCTTCTATATATTTTTTCATCTCATCACTTACGCCTATATGAAAATAATCTATTGGGTTTTTTTCTCCAATTCCTAGAATCTTATTGATAAAAATTATATTTGAGAGAGCCTTTTGCTTATTTTGTGTATCTTTTGGATTCTTATCTAGTAATTCATTATAATGTGAAATCATAGTATCTAAACAAGATAATGCAATAGAGATATTTAAATCATCATTTAGTGCATTTAAAAAAGTATCTCTAAAATCTTTATCTATTATATTAGATTCTACATCTATTACTCGTTTTTTTAATCTATACAGCCTGTCTAATCTTTTTTTACTGCTTAGCACATCTTCGTGTGAAAAATTTAGTGGTGAGCGATAATGCAAACTAAGTAAATAATATCTAAGCACTTCGCCATCATAGATTTTTAGTGCATCTTTTACAAAAAAGCTATTTCCTAGACTTTTACTCATTTTCTCGCCATTTATCGTCACAAAACCATTATGAATCCAATATTTTGCTAATTCTCTATTATTTGCACATCTACTTTGTGATGCTTCATTTTCATGATGAGGAAAGAACAAATCTGCTCCCCCTGCATGTATATCAATAGAAAATTCAGTATCTTTATATGCTAAATGTTTTTCAATCATAGCAGAGCATTCTATATGCCAGCCTGGACGCCCGCGACCAAATGGAGAATCATAAGCTATATCATCATCTTTATTAAATATCTTCCATAAAGCAAAATCTCTAATATCTTCTTTTTGCTCATTTTCACCTATACGACTAACTTGAGATTCTAGATTGGTTCTATTTGATAATTCACCATATTTTGAATCTTTTGATACTCTCATATATATATCATTATTTGGGGTAATATAGGCTTTACCATCTTTTAGTAGAATCTTAATCATATCAAATATAGCATCAAGATTCTGTGTTGCGCGAGGCTCTAGCATAGGTTTTAGTATATTTAGTGCATTCATATCATTTAGATAGCTAGTAATATAAGTAGAAGTAATTTCATTTATACCAATGTTTTCTTCTTTACTTTTTTTAACGATTTTATCATCGATATCTGTAAAATTTCTAGCAAAAATCACTTCATAATTATTTTGCAATAACACCCTATACAATAAATCAAATGTTATGGCACTTCTTGCATGTCCTAAATGTGAGTTGTCATAAACGGTTGGACCGCATAGATATATCTTTACTATATTTGGTTTAATAGGGATAAATTCTAGTTTTTTTCTTTTTACACTATCATAAAATTTTATATTATTAAGCACCATAAAAACCTCCAAAATTAAATAAATGTTTTAAAAAATATAATATCAATGTCTCAAGTATCAAAACCAAAATAAGAATAATAAATAGCCTTTTAGAGTTTATTACATTCTTAAATTTATCATAACCAAATACCTTTATTGTAAGTATTAATAACACAAATCCGCTTAATGATGATGAAAATGCAAGTGCAAATACACCAAATTTCTGCATTAAAATTAGTGAAAATAATACCCCACATGCAAGCGAAATAGCTGATATTTTGGCAGCTATATCTTGTCTTTTGTGTGAATAGAGCCAAAGAGAAAAGATTCTAGCAATTCCAAATGGAATAAGTCCAATTAGATACATCATAAATACATTTGCAACAATTATCGTATCATCTCTTTGAAATTTTCCTCTCTCAAATAAAATCCAAATAATTTCATTTTTTAGCACAATTCCACCAACTACACAAATGCCAAGACTAAATAAAAGCAACCAAAATGCATTTTTTAGCAAATGCAGAGCTTTTTTTTCATCATTATTTTTTATCATTTTTGCAACCATAGGAAATAGTGCAGTAGAAGTTGCTATTGCAAAAAGTGCAAGTGGTAGCTGGAAGATTCTATTTGCATAATATAGATATGATACAGAACCAACAGCTAAAAATGACGCAAGAAGTGTATCTATAAATGATGCAATTTGTGCAGTAGAGCTACCAATTAATGCAGGAAAAAATTGTTTTAAAAAGCTATTTAAATCATTTTTTAAGATATGTATTTTTGAATCTTCTTTTTTTGTAAAAATTATTTTTAAATCTAAAAATCCAATTACAAATAATCTAAAAAATTTTAGTTTATACAAACTATAGCAATGAAGCAGAATCTGTGCTACTCCACCTATTAAAACACCATAGCTTAGCATATATACGATATTATAAGTATCTTTATCTTTTGCAAATATCAATGTTAAAATCATTGCTATATTTAAAAGTGCTGTATTGTATGCACTAACCCAAAAATTATTTTTATATTGCAAAAGTGAGCTAAAAAAATTTGCACAAAAAATAAGGCTTAGATACCAAAAATTTATTGCAACAATTGGTTTTGCAAGTTCTATTGTAGTTTGTGGGAATCCATAAGCTAAGAGTTTTGTAAAAAATCCACTAAAAACTTGCACAGCAATGCTAAATAAAATCAAAAATAAAAAAAATATCATAAAGATACAAACACAAATTAAACCTTTTCTTTTTGCATTTATGAAAGTCGGTAAGAAACTTTGAGTAAATGCACCTTCTGAAAAGATTCTCCTAAATAGATTTGGCAATTTAAATGCAATAAAAAATATATCACTATAGATTCCAGCCCCAAGTGTATTTGCCATCAATAAATCTCTTATAAAACCAAAGATTCTAGAACATAAGATTCCGCTGCTATTTGTATAGAAAGCTTTTTTAAACAAGTTTTCAAGCCTTATTTTTTAAAATTTCAAGATTTACGATTCTATAATAAATTTGACTTAAAAACTAAGGGCTCATTTTGCAAACTAAAGTGATATATGATATTTATGATGTAAATTCTATTTTAAAAGAAGTCGCACTAAAGGCAAAAACAAATATTAATTCTTTAGAGATTAACCTAAAATCTTTTACAACCTACATAAAAAAATACAATGCTTATAGATTATTAAATACTAGTGCTGGAGAATCTATTGATGATGATTTATTATTTGAAAATAAAGATTATGAATTCAAGCAAAGCTATGATTTTTGCGTGAGATATAAACCAAAAGATAGATTATTTGATGTAATTGTTAATAATGAGGAAGTGATTTTACATTTGAAAAATGGTTTTATAGCCCCTAAGGATGAAATAGAAATAAATGAATTTATAAATACTATAGATTCTATAAAAGTGCAAAAGAGAGTATTTTTAAGGCATTTAAATAAGCAAAAAGAAATCATTATGCAGAATCTAGAGGATGTAAAAGATAAAGATAAATTTATCACAATTTATAAATGCAGTAATTTTATAGATAAAAAAGGTGGTGTTTTAGAATTTTTTATAAAAGATGTTGCTACAAGTGCAAAAAATATCATCGCTTTGAGTGAAAATACAAAAATAGCTAGATTTATAAAACAAAAAGATGGAAATAGTGGAAGAGATATATTTGGAAAATATATAGATGTTATAAACACCAAGATAGAATCTCCAAAATATAGCAATGATTTTAATATCATTGATAATGATGAATATTTAGAATATTTTAATAATAAAAGTGGCTTTGTATCTTTTTTTGATAATGATTTTACCTTTAATGAAGAACTAAATTTTAAAAATATCCAAAATGTAGATAATTATAAATTCACTGGCGATATAAATACTAATACAAAGATTACAATTGGAACAAATGGAGAGTTTGTTGATGCTATTGGCAGTGGCGTGCAAATACTTGCAAATAAAATCATCATAAATGGAAATATTGGTGCAAATGTAAAAATTATTTCAAAAGATTTAGAATTAAATGGGCAAAGCCATAAAGATTCTGTGATTCTTACAAAAGAAGCAAAAATAGATATCTTAAAAGGGAATCTAAAAGGCGATAAGGTCACTATTGAGAGTATTGAAAATGGTGTTATAGAATGCAATATTTTGGAAGTAAATCAAGTAAATGGCGGGAATCTTAGAGCACAAAATATAAATATAAATGAGCTTTATTATAACTCAAATATAGAATTTTCAAGTAAATGTACTATCAATAATCTAAAAGGTGGAAATAATAAAATCATATTTACTCCACAAGGAAATATATCTTTAAAAAAACAAATCAATATTTTGAAACTAGATTTAGATTCTAAATATGCAGAGCAACAAACCTTAAATAAGAAAATCACAGGCTTGATATATAAATATAATAAATTTCAATCTAGTGCAAATGAATTAAGAGAAATGATAAAAAAATATAAAGAGCAGAAAAAAGAAGCCCCAAGTTATATGGTAGAAAATTATAATTATTTTTTAGAGATTGTAAAACTTATAAAATCTTTAAAACTAAAAAATATTGATTTAGATAAAAATAAAAATGAGATTGAAACTAAAATCAAATCACTACAAAAAGAAGTATTTCAAGCAGAATTTATCTGCAAAGAAGGCTGGTTAAAATATAATGATGTTGTATTTGAGTTAATTTTGCCAAAAGTATATTCATCAAAGACGATTATAAAAGGTATTGGCAGGTATTATTTTGATAAAGAGAGTAAAAAAATCATCCATCAAAAGATTTTTGTAGATGAGCAACAAGAAATTGATAATTATGGATTCTAAATGATAGCTGGACTTATTGGAAATGTTTATAGTAAAAGTGGAAATAGTGTGCTTTTTAATGTTAATGGCGTGATTTATGAAGTATTTATGTCTATCAATGCTATTACTAATCTAAAAGATAATGATATTTTGCTAATCACACAAATTATACGAGAAGATGGGAGTTTTTTATATGGATTTTTGCAAAAAAATGAAAAAGATTTATTTGATACTTTGATAAAGATAAATGGTATTGGTCCAAAGGTTGCAATGGCAATTTGTAGCTCATTTAATCCAAGCGAATTTATAAGTATTGCTTATAATAATGACTTTATGAGTTTAAAAAAAGTGCCAGGTATTGGTGAAAAAATGGCTAAGCGGATTATTGTAGAGATTAGTGGAAAGCTAGAATCTATAGATTCTATTTCAATCCCACAGCATAAAAAAGAAGCCATACAAGCCTTAGAATCTCTTGGATTTAAAAGAAATGATTTTATGAAAATTGTAGAAAATTCTACGCACTTAGAAGCACAAGATATAATAAAAGAGGCTTTAAAACACCTAAAATAGATTTGTATAATATGGTGAGATTTTTAATCTTCTAAATAGAATCTTATAAAAAATCCACCAAAGACATTTGATTTATTTTACTAGTTGAAGCAAGGACGGCATTATAATTATTTGTAAGTTGTGAAAATTTATTATAAGTATCTGCTATATCTGTGCCAATAGTATCACTTTTTAGGGATTCTACTTGGACTTTTAGCACCTCATTTCTTTTGATACTATCTTCAAAAGCCCTGCCATACGCACCATTTAATGCAATATTTTTTTCTATATGATCGCTTAAATGATCAAATAGCATGATAGAATTTTGGATTCCTATATTTCTTAAATCTGCATTATAGTTATCACCTAGTGCATCAGGGCGATATATGCCTTTTCTTACAGCTTCAATCATTCCATCTAGTTGTTTAAAAAAGTTTATATATGGTTTATCAATCACCAAAGCATTATTTGCATTAAATGTAAGGGCAGGTGCATTTTGTAATCCACTTTGTGAAAAATCACTGCTATTGCTCCCATGTATCATAAATTGCATTTTTGTAATAGATCTGATATTGTCTTTTATCTCTATCTGTCCTTCTTGATTTAGTGTTGCATTTACATTGCTGTTTGCCATATTTAATAATTTTTCATATGCTTTCTTTCCACTCTCGCTTAATCCATCACTAGTATTTCCTTGTGCATTTAAAAAATCTTGAGTTTGTTTATTTGAATAATTTAGTGTGATTGTTATTGCATCTAATAATTGCCTATATGTAACATCATCTGCTTTTGTAACGCTTATTTCAGGTGGTCTATCATGTGGATTATAAAATGGGATTCTATAGTTTCCTTCTCCTGCATTTTTATTTGGTAATATAAGAAATGCTCCATTACTGCTAAATTCAATCTTTGCTTCAACATCTATGCCATTATGATCTTTTAATCGCATAATATATGTCTCACCAACTAGACTTTTATTAGCAACTTCACTTAATTTCGTATCATCTTTTGCATATTCTCCACTTAGTGCATTCATCTGTGATATATTTGATCTTAGTGATGAACCAGCATTTGTAAAACTGACATTGTCATAATTATTTTGAAAACTATCCCGCAAAGCCTTTACTTCATTTCCATTGTTATTTAATGTTCTTAGTGTGATTTCAAGACCACTAGGTCCATTAAATGGCGGCTCTTTCTCATCATTTTCGAGGCTAAAAACATTGTGATCTATGATATTTATTTTACCATTTGAGATTTCAACATCTATATTTCCGCTAAATTTGCTTTCTATTGCTTTTATCAAATCATCAATCGTGCTATTTTCTATATCAATTAAAAATGGTTCTACTTTTATATCTAATTTATTTCCATTTGGGCTATTTGGAAGTTTGCCACTTATTTCAATCTTATTTGCTTCAATACCAAAAATATCGCTTAACTTTGTGCTACGCGAGGCGTATTTATTATCACTTGTGATAAATTCTGTAGGCAAACTCGTATATCTTGCATCATAATTATTTTTTATACCACTAATTTTTGATAAGCTAAAGTCTCCAAGATACGCAGATTTTTGAAAGCTAGTAACTCTAGCATTACTTTGATTTAGCATACTTACATCATCTACATCAATATCAGCTGCAATTAGATGAAAGTCGATATTTGAGCCGCCAGGTTTTGTTTCTTTTATCTCTATTTGTCCCCAAGCATTCATTCTTACATCTACTACTTGATTTTGTGAAGTATTGCCAAAGGCTTCACCAATTTTTCTTAATAAATCACTCACCCTTGTAGCATTTTCTTCATTTGAATATGCCACATCAAGGACAAATTTTTCTTTAAATGAAGTTCCATCTACTTTTTTTCCACGCAAATAAAAATATGCTTTAGAATCATTTGTAGTATCATTATCATTATCACCTATTAAATCTCTTAGAGTGTCTTCACTTTTTATAAAAACTTCACTTGGTATATTTGTTTTATGGACTTTATCCATTACACTTGGATAGAGTTTTCTTAAATTTAATTTTTGGATATTTGTAGTTATAGTCTTGTATTTATCTAAATCTCTGCTTAAAAATAATTCTTCTCCATTGATATTATAAGCGCTTTTCATATCTGGGGCAATCAATGCTTCTAGCTTTGCATTATTTCCATTGTAAGTTCCATCATCATTAAATGGCTTTATATCTACTCTGCTTCCTGCAAAGATATATTCCCCACCAATTGAAGTATTTGCAATAGATAATATATGATCCCTAATACTTTGCATATCATTTGCAATAGCTTCTCTTGAAGTTTGTGAGTGTATATCATTTCCTGCGTGGATTAATTTTGTCTTAAAATCATCAAGTGCTTTTGAAATTTCACTAAGTGATTTATCTGTATGAAGTGTATTTGTATTTGCATCATTTGCTATATCGATAGATTGATTTAGCCCATGAACATCATATTCTAGTTTTAGATTTTGATTAAAGATACTGCTATCTTCATAGCCATATTTTATTTTTAAACCAGATGCAATTTTTGTATTTGCTTCATTTAGTTTATTTTGTAATGTATTTTGATAATAGTCCATTTGATTATATTTTGTACCAAATGTTACGCGCATAACAATTCCTAAAATTTTATAATCTACTTGTAATTAAGCAATTTAGATTCCAAATCGTAAAAATATTAAAAAAATTTATCTATCTAAATCAATTTTTTCTATTTTTTGTTCATAAATTATTTTCTTTTTATTCCATGTAGTTATTGGAGTGTTTCTTATGTATTTGTTGTTGTAGCTTGATGAGACATTTTCTAATTTTAATTCTTTTATGATTTTTTCTTGCTCTTGTATATCTATATATTTTTTTATTATTTTGCCATTTGGCAAAATCTCTAATACATAATTTATACTATTTGTTTTTGCATCAATTACGATGGCTTGATTTTCTTTTAATATTTTACTTGTATCAATAATAGAATCTCTTGCATATATAGATACAATAGCTAAAAAGATTATGATTAAATTTTTTATTATAAATGCCTTGTATAAATTTTATATTGTTATAATATCTCAAAATAAATTAATAAAAAAGGATGTATTAATGAAAATTATTTCTACTTCAAATGCTCCAAAAGCTATTGGTCCTTATTCTCAAGGCATCATTTCTAATAATCTTATATTTACTTCAGGGCAGATTCCATTAAAACCAGATGGTGAATTTTTAGATTCTGACATAAAAGAGCAAACAAAACAAGTTTTAGAAAATCTCTCAAATGTGCTAAAAGCGGCAAATAGCAGCTTAGATTCTGTGATAAAAACAACCGTATTTTTAGCAAATATGGAAGATTTTGCAGCTATGAATGAAGTCTATGAAAGCTATTTTAAAGATAATAAACCAGCACGAAGCACAATAAGCGTAAAAGAACTTCCAAAAAAAGCTAAAGTAGAGATAGAATGTATCGCAGAAATAAAATAAATAGAAAAGTTTTTAGCAAAAAGTGCAACTAGATACTATAAAAAAAGATTAGAGAGTATATTTAAAAGCACATGAAGGAGTTTTAGATTCTAAAGCCCTAAGCTAGAATCTAAAAATAGTCTTTTACTTCATTATGCAGTGATTTTAGATATTCATCTACATTATTTTTGTCTATTAGAAAACCAAAATTTTGTGGAATTTCAACTGATGTATCATTAAATATTCTAGCAAATATCAAATTTCCAATTTTTGGCTTAAAATGCCAGCCTTCATTATCAAAATTATCTTTATTTATAGTGATTTCATTTATCCCATAAAAGCTCCAAATTTTTGCATTTGTGTTATTTGCTAGAATCTTGATTAGATTAAAATATTGATTTTCTATATCATAATATTGTTGGAATTTTTTGTAGTATGTTGCAAATTTCGGAAATATGATGATTATATCATTGCAATCTGCTAATTTTGCAAGTTTTAGTGTGCTTTGTATATTTGCTTGATAGTCTTTATAGTGGGCGTCATTTTTTACTTTATTGTCTATATTTTTATCTGTGTATAAATAAGATTTATTATCTAGTTCTATAAATTTATCATCTATTTTTTGCCCTAATATTTTTTTAATAATATACATAGCACTTTCTTGTGTTGTTTTTGGGTTTATATATAAATTTATATTTGCAAGTAAAGAATTCAACCTAAATCCTTCTTCTAAGCGATTATAATCTATCATATGATTAAGTTTAGTTTCTATCACATCAAATCCACTAATAAAATTATTTTTATTTGCTTTTATTTTCTCTATTAAAAAAATCGCTTCATTTAGAGTTTGATTCATCATGCCACTATATATTACATGTTTGTTTAAATAGCTAGAGACTAGATTATTATCTATATATTCACTTCTTGAAGTGCCAAGTATATAATATGGCTGTTTTTGCAAGATTCTAGGTTTGTATAAATATGTCCATTGTGCGTTTAATTGTTCTACATATTTATCTTTTGTGCTTTTTATTCCAAATGGATCGATTGTGTAGTTAAATACATAATTTATTATTGCTATTAATAAAATAGAAATTGGAAATAAAATAACAAATTTTTTTCTTTTATCCATATTTTATAATCCTAAAAATTAAAATATAAAAATCTAGTTACATGACCCATACTAAGAATGAAAATACTTGTATAAAACATTATAGATGTCGCTATTTGGAATCTTAAATTTGCTTTGAAGTTATTTAATAAATAAATAGAATTTTTACATACAAAAACAATTATAAAAGCTATGATGATAAAAATCATATTTTCAATCATATTTATATTATCAATAGCTTTTATCGTTGTATCTACAGGGCTAAACATCCCTTCTAAAAGCCTCATTGCACCACTAACATTCTCACTTCTAAAAAATATCCAAGCTATATTTATAAAGTTAAAAGTAATACATAAAGATAAAAGTTTATAGAATCTCGATTGCAAGAACCTAGATTTATTTATATTTTTAGATTCTAAGATAAATCTATAAAATCTATGAATTACCATAGCAATTCCATGCAAACTTCCCCATATAATAAATCCATATCCAGCTCCATGCCAGATTCCACTAATAAAAGCTACGATAAAAAGATTTCTTAGAGTTAGTATTTTATTTATAAATATATAATTTTTATTATTTATGTATTTTGTATTTTTATTTCCTCCAAGTGGTATATATAAATAACTTTTTAAGAATCTTCCTAAAGTTATATGCCACATTCTCCAAAAATCTGTAATATTTAAAGCTTTATATGGAGAATTAAAGTTTATAGGAAGCATTATTCCAAATAACAAGGCTAATCCTATTGCCATATCACAATATCCACTAAAATCAAAATATAATTGAAATGTATATGAAAGCGAAGTAACCCAAGATTCTACTAGATTTAGATTGTATCCAGATTCTACTACTCCAAATCCAGCATTTGCTAGTTTTGCAAAACTATCTGCAATACATACTTTTTTAAATAATCCAATAGAAAATATAAACAAACCTTTAGCAATATATTCATATATGATTAATGATTTGTCTTTAAAGATTCTGCTAAATTGTGGCATCATCTCTTTATGATGGACTATTGGTCCAGCTATGAGTTGAGGAAAAAATAATATAAATAAAACATAATCAATAAAATCAATCGATACATCATCTTTATTTTTTGCATTATAACAATCACATAGAAATGCAATTTGTTGAAATGTGATAAATGATAATGCTAATGGCAATAATATATGAGGTAATGGAATGTTAAAGCTAAATATATTGCTTAATAAATTAACATTACTTAATAAAAAATCAGTATATTTAAAAACTGCTAAAAGCCCTATATTAAATACAATTCCTAAGATTAATATAGATTTGTTTTTATCGTATTCCCCCCCCCCATAGATGAATTTATTAAAATATATTTCTTTTGCTATGTAGTAATTAATAATAATTGATGAGATTATTATTGGCAAGTAATCGATTTTAAAATATCCATAAAAAAATAAGCTAGCTATAATCAAGATAATTTTTGCACTTTGTTTATAATTTAGATATTTCATCAAATAAAATGCAAATAGAGTGATTGGCAAAAACGCAAATATAAAACTAAAAGAACTAAAAATCAAAATAAAGCCTAAAACAAAATATTTATAAGCTAATGATTTTAAATCAAAGAAAATAAATGAGAGCTTAACTTCAGCTACAAGCCCTAACTTTATTTTATTAATGCTAGAATCTTAAGCACAAAATAATTTAAAAGGTCATTTATGCCACTTAAATCATATTTAGAATCTATAAAAAAATATTTCCCCAAATGACAAAGAACACACTTATAGAAGTGCTTTATAGATTCTACTAAATGCACTAAAAGACAATATCAATCCAAAGGCACATATAATACATGAACCAAGAAATAGCAAAGATGGATTAGGCGCTCCGGATTTTTTAATCACGCTAGATTCTCTTACTTTAGGCTATATAGAAAATAAACGCGTAAATGATGATTTATACAAAGTTGCCAAAAGCGAGCAAATACAAAAATATTTAATGCTAAGTCCAAATATTATTTTGACTGATTATCTACATTTTTTGCTTATCCGCCCAAAAAATAGGTGGGGGGGTATAAGCATTTTATAGTAAAAGAATTTAGAATCTGCGAATACATAGACATTTATTCCACACTAAAAAATAAAGCCCTTTTAGAATCCAAATTATTAGAATTACAAGATTTTTTTAATATATTTTTTACAAGTATTCCAAAGCCCATAAATACCGCGCTATAATTTGCCAATGCACTTGCTTTACGCACAAAATTATTAAATGAAAATCTTGTAGATTTAAGAATCGCGGATTCTTTAGCCATTATGCAAGTCCAAGAGGGCGGAAGTCAAATTATAAAAGTGCCAAAAGATAGAGAGGTGCTAGAATCTCATTTGAATCCATAGGAGAAGTCAATCCCTGCACCTTTGCAAGGACACAATGGCAAAAGTTTCTTTATGCAAGATTCATAATCTTGCAAAAAGTAAATCTTACAATGGAATCTTTTAAAGGAGTGTAGCATTATGGATTGCCACGAAAATTTTGCAAATTTTCTCGCAATGACGAATCCCACGCAGTCATTGCCCCCCCCCTCCCGTCATTGCGAGGAAGCGTAGCGAACGAAGCAATCTGTAATCTTGCATACTTTAAAGATTCCATTGCAGAATTAAAGGCAGATAAGATTATGGATTGCCACGCTCCGCAAGCTCCGCTCGCAATGACAGAATCTCAAGTGTCATTGCGAGGAGCGAACGCAGTGAGAGACGAAGCAATCCATAATACAGAATCTCGCAACGACAATGTAGCATTAATAGATAAGTTTTTCACTCTATCATTTTACATTTTAATTAAAATTTATTTTTATTTTTCTTGTTTTTTTTGTATAGTATGAGATTTTGTTAAATTTAACTCAAACCAAAAAAAAAGAGGAGAAACCGATAATGGGATTTTTAAACAATCTTAAGTTGCAAACAAAATTAGTTTGCTTCATTGGAACGATTTTTATTTTGGGCATATTGGTTTTAAGCTTTATCATCACCAATCGCGTAAGTCAAAACATAGAAATGAACGCCAAGACAATCCTTTCAAAAATTGCAGAAAGTGATACTGAACGCATTAATGGCATTCTTGAAGAGTTAGCAACAATAACACAGGGAAGTGCGAAGGTGCTAGACCATATTTTTGAAACACAAAGCATTCAAAATGTTGAGTTTCATAGGCTTTACAATGTTATAGAGGGGCTATTTGATAGTTCGTCCTTTGCGGATTATGGATTCTTATATGTCAAAGATGCCCCCTCACACTTAAAAACAAATCCCCTTAATTTGACACAAAAGGGCGAATTTATGCTATTGCTCCACGATGAGGATATAATTAACTTCGGTGGTGTTTCCCAAAGACAAGCAAGGGATTCCTTGATTGAAGAATTATCAAGCATTCAAAACGCTATGGCAGAGGGCAAATATGGAGACAATACGGTATATATGGGAAAAGTAAGGAAATTTACCATTGAAAACGATACATTCATCGGTTTTGCAATGGCTATGCCCTTTTTTGACAACCAAAAACGTTTATTGGGGGTAGTTGGTTTCATCTTAGATGGCGAACATTCTATCAATAGTGTTTTAAATGATAGCAAACGTAGTGTTTTTGAAGGCGATATGACATTTTTGACGGACAACGAAGGAAATATCATCTCTGCTCCAAACCCACAATTTTTTCTAAAAAACCTAAGAGAAATAAATCCTAGCAAAACAACCGAGAATATACTTAATTCAATCAAAGACAAAAAAACAGAAATCCTAGATTATGTAACTGCTGCGGGAGTGGATGGCTTTGCGGTAGTGGATAGCTTTGCGGTTAAAGACAGAATGGCAAATTATTCTGTCGTGGTAACCGCTCCAAAAGATTCTGTGTTAGCTCCTCTGCATCGTCTGCAAATCCTAATTGCGATTGCTTCGCTTGTCTTTGTGGTTATTGCAATGGTTTTGATCTACCTATACATTCAGAGAAATCTAGGTAGTCGTTTGCCAATCCTTGTAAATGCTCTTAATACTTTCTTTAAGTTTATCAATCACGAGAGCAAAGATGTGCAATTAATCAGGGTTTATGCCAATGATGAATTAGGCATTATGGGAAAACTCATTAACGAAAATATTAAGCGCACACAAAATTCTTTAAAGGTTGATGAAGAGGCGATTGAACAATCCGCTCAAACTGCCAAAGCGGTTGAAAATGGGGATTTAACCGCAAGAATCGTGAAACAACCAAGCAATCCACAATTAGTGGATCTAAAAAATGTCCTTAACAATATGCTAGATGTTTTGCAATCCAAGGTTGGTAGTGATATGAATGAAATCCACCGCGTTTTTGAATCCTATAAAGAGCTAGATTTCACAACAGAGGTTAAAGACGCTAAAGGTAGCGTAGAAATAACAACCAATACGCTTGGAGAGGAAATCCGACAAATGCTAATGGCTAGTGCAGGATTTGCTCAAAATCTCTCCTTACAATCCTCTGAATTAGAAAAATCTATGGAAAAATTAATGGCAGGTTCGCAAACTCAAGCAAGTTCTCTTCAGCAATCCGCAGCAGCGGTAGAGCAAATCAGCCAATCTATGGAAAATGTCAGCAACAAAACGAGCAATGCAACACGACAGGCAGAGGAGATCAAAGGAATCGTGGGAGTGATTAAAGACATTGCAGACCAAACAAACCTACTTGCCTTAAACGCTGCAATAGAAGCAGCAAGGGCTGGGGAACACGGGAGGGGCTTTGCGGTCGTTGCCGATGAAGTCCGCAAACTAGCGGAGAGAACCGGCAAATCTCTATGTGAAATTGAAGCCAATGTGAATGTGCTAGTGCAAAGCGTAAGCGAAATGAGCGAATCCATCAAAGAGCAAAGCTTAGGAATTTCACAAATCAATGAATCCATCGTGCAATTAGAAAATGTTACAAACGAAAATGTTAGCGTTGCAAATATCACAAATGATATAACAAAAAATGTCAATGAGATAGCACAAAACATTTTAGACGATGTGCATAAAAAGAAATTCTAGCTCCAATCCCACAAACACTAACCGCCCTGCCCTTATGGGCGGAGCAAAACGATGAAACTAACCACCTTGTCATTGCGAGGCGTTAGCTGACTTGTCGTTGCCTCTCCTCCCGTCATTGCGAGGAAGCGTAGCGAACGAAGCAATCTATAATCTTGCATACTTTAAAGATTCCATTGCATAATTAAAGGCAGATAAGATTATGGATTGCCACGAAAATTTTGCAAATTTTCTCGCAATGACGAATCCCACGCAGTCGTTGCCTCTCCTCCCGTCATTGCGAGGAAGCGTAGCGAACGAAGCAATCCATAATCTTGCAAAAAGTAAATCTTACAATGGAATCTTTTAAAGGAGTGTAGCATTATGGATTGCCACGCTCCGCAAGCTCCGCTCGCAATGACAGCACAAAACGCAAAAGACAAGAAAGCCTTTTTGATGACGATGATATTTTTCAAGGCAAAGATAAAATAGAAAATTTCACGCCGACATTTAGAGATTTTATAGATTCCAAATACGGCGAGCATTTTAGCCCGGAGGCGATTTTGGGCTATATTTATGCGGTGCTTTTTCATAAAGACTATAGAGAAAAATATTTAGATTTTCTAAAAATAGATTTTCCAAAGATTCTATTTGCAGAATCTAAAGAAAAATTTTTAGCCCTAAGCGAGTTGGGGGCAAGAGCTGATGAGATTACATGTAAGCACAAATGGAGAATTCCCGACGCAAACACAAATGCAAATAGCTTTGGTTTGTGATAGGGGTTGCAAATTACAACAAATAGATAATTTCTTTGTGTCAAACAATATTATTGATTTGCACTTAGTAGGAAGCGGTAGCTATGCCTTTCCGCTGTATCTTTATAATAGGAGTTAATATGTCAGAATCCATAGGTGAGCCATTATATAACCTAAGCGACAAAACTAACATTATCGAAAAAATCGCTTATAATGAGCGCGAGCAAAGGCTTTTTATAAAAGCTTGTATTTTGATAAGGTTAGTCCGCAAGTGTGGGATTATAAAATCGGCGGCTATCAAGTGCTAGATAAATATCTCAAATCCCACAAAGGCGAGGAGATAGACTATAGCCACTTCCAAAAAGTCATCCAGACATTGCATAAAAGCCTAGAAATAGAATCTAAAATCGCTAAAATTGAGATTAATTAAAATATATTTAAGAAGAAAATAAAACTAGCTATTGTATAATCGCAACTTTTAAATTTATTTAAGGAACACAAATGCAAGCTATAATCAAGAATGGAGGCAAGCAATACAAGGTGCAAGTAAATGATATTATCTTACTTGATAAAATAAACCTTGAGCCAAAGTCAAGCATTGAATTAGATGAAGTCCTAGCTTTAATTAATGGTGATAAAATCGAATTAGGCACTCCAACTATATTAAATGCCAAGGTAACAGCGGAAGTAATCAATCACGGAAGAGCAAAAAAAGTGATTACATTTAAGAAACGTAGAAGAAAAGATAGTAAAACAAAACGCGGATTTAGACGCGATTTTACTAGAGTTAGAATCTTAGAAATAAAAAATAAAGGAATATAAATGGCACATAAGAAAGGTCAGGGTAGTACTCAAAATAATAGAGATTCAGCAGGACGTAGATTAGGTGTAAAGAAATTTGGCTCACAATTTGTTAGAGCAGGAAATATTATCATAAGACAAAGAGGAACTCAAATTCACCCAGGAAATAATGTAGGAATAGGAAAAGATCATACTATTTATTCTCTTATTGATGGTATTGTAAAATTTGAAAGAAAAGATAAATTTAGAAAAAAAGTATCTGTAATAAGTGCATCTTAAAAGTTGCACTTAAAAAGTATATGATTTTGTATTTTGCAAAATCTCTACTATTTTTAACTCCTTAATTTTTCTAGAATCTAGAAAATATTTTTTAATCCTTATAATCTTATATTATGTCAGTTTTATTTAGATTCTTAAATTTGCATTTTAATAATCGCTTAATAAATATATTATTTTTTACATTATGATTAAATAGATGGATAGATTTATGTGTATTTCAATATAAGTTATTATTTTATATAATTTGTCTAAATTAGAGTTTCATATTTATAAAATTTAGTAATTTTTTTTAAGAATCATTTTTATATTGAGAGAATTATGTTTATAGATAGTGTTGATATTTTTGTTTCATCGGGAAATGGCGGTGCTGGGGCTGTTAGCTTTAGACGCGAAAAGTTTGTTATCCAAGGTGGTCCTGATGGTGGTGATGGTGGTGATGGTGGTGATGTCTATTTTGAAGTAGATAATAATAATGACACACTATCTAAATTTCGTGGCACAAAACATCATAGGGCGAAAAATGGACAACCAGGTTTGGGCAAAAAAAAGAGCGGAAAAAAAGGAGAAGATATAATCATTAAAATTCCGCTTGGCACGCAAATATTTGATTTTGATAGTGGCGAGTTATTGCATGATTTTATAAAAGATAAAAAGCTTTTATTTCTAAAAGGTGGCAAAGGCGGTGCAGGGAATTTTAGATTTAAAAATTCAATAAACCAAAAGCCAACTTACGCCCAAAAAGGCATAAGTGGCAAAGAAATGCATATACGACTTGAATTGAAAGTGATTGCTGATGTAGGCTTGGTAGGATTCCCAAATGCAGGAAAATCAACATTTTTGTCTGTAATATCAAATGCAAAGCCAGAAATTGCAAATTATGAATTTACTACTTTAATTCCAAATCTTGGTGTTGTAAATGTAGATGAAATCAATTCTTTTGTAGTAGCTGATATTCCAGGACTTATAAATGGAGCAAGCTTAGGAAAAGGGCTTGGTATAGAGTTTTTAAAGCATATAGAGCGAACAAAAATCTTTTTATTTATGCTAGATTCTAGCAAGCCACTTTTAAGACAATTTATAGATCTTACAAATGAAATTAGAAATTTTAATTCTAGCTTAGAAAATAGGGCATTTGGTATTGCAATCACAAAAATAGACAATATAGATGAATTTAGTGAGTTTGATTTGCTATTTTCACATTTTGATTTAGAAATAAATAAAGATGGCTATATTTGTAAAGAATATTTAGAATCTAGCAAGTTTGATAAACCACGCTTTATACTTCCTATTTCTTCGCTTACAAAAACAAATATAGATAAACTTAAATTTTTGTTGTTTGATAATGTTAGATTCTAAGCAGTGGTTATCAATAAAGGCTTCAGCAGGAAGTGGAAAAACTTTTTCTCTTACTTCTAGATTTATTTATCTTTTGTTTTCTGGTGCAAAAGCAAGTGAGATTCTAGCCCTTACTTTTACAATAAAAGCAAGAGATGAAATGCAAGAGAGAATCTTAAAAACTCTTCATACTCTCTCAAAATCAAATGATAGTTTTGATACTAATCCTTATGTGCTTGAATTGGTCAAATTAGGTTTAAATAAAGATTCTATAAAAGCAAATATTAATAATATTTATTTAGATTTTTTATATTCTAAAAATTATATTATGACTTTTGATTCATTTTTTAGCATAGTGCTTAAAAAGTTTAGCTTTTATGTTGGTTTATTAAGCAATTATGAAATCCATACAAATTGTGATTATTCACAAGAAGCATTTATAGAATCTATAAAAAATATGAGTGATAAAAAAATTAATAATTTTACATATTTTTTGTATTTAAACAATCTAAAAACAAAAGATATTTTAAGATTGCTAAAAAGTTTTAAAATTAATGATTTTGTGCTTAGTGATTTGAATATAGATTCTACTTGGAGAGAGAATTTAATAAATGATTGCAAAGAATTACAAGATTTTGTATTGCGATTTATTGATGGCAAAAGTGGCACAAAACAAATAGAAGATCGTTTGAAAATAGAGCTAAACGCACAATCTAGTATAAAAGATATTTTAACTTTATTAGAAAAAAATGATGTGATTTTTACTCCTACAATGATTGAAAACTTAATAAAAAAAGGTATTGATGAAGTATATTTAAATGAAAAACTTCAAAATATAAAATCACATTTTGCAAGCTATTTTAAAAATAGAGAATATGAGATTTTATCTATGATATTAGAACTTTATAAAGATTATAATAAACATAAAAACTCTCTTATTTCGTTACATAATAAGCTTGGTTTTGATGATGTGAGTGCATTTAATTTTGAGCTTTTAAATCATCATATTGATAGAGATTTTTTTTATTTTAGGTTAGATTCTAAGATTAATCATATTTTAGTTGATGAATTTCAAGATACAAATATCTTGCAATATTTGATCTTAAAGCCGCTTATTGATGAGATTAAAAGTGGTGCAGGAAAAGATACTTTTGGAAAAATCAAGAGAAGTTTATTTTTTGTAGGTGATGAAAAGCAGGCAATTTATCGCTTTAGAGGAAGTGATAGTAAATTGTTTAATGCAATTAGTAAAACTTTAGGCATGCAAATTGATACATTGGATAAAAATTATAGAAGTGCAAAAAATATAGTCCATTTTGTAAATGATACTTTTAAAAATCAATTTGAAAATTATAAAGAACAAGAAGCACATAAAGATTCTAATGGATATGTAAAAATCATAACAAGACAAAAAGATGAAATATTAGAATCTATAAAAGATCGAGTATTATTTTTGTTAAAAAACAACAGAAAAGATATAATGATTTTGACTAGAAACAACGATACTGCAATAGAAATTCGTGATTATTTGAACAAACAAATAGATGGAATAAAAATATCTTTGCAGCTAAAAAGCATTACAAATCCTGAATTTTTAAGTATCAAAAATGCACTGCAATATATACATTCAAAAAACCCACTCTATTTAAAAAATACGATTAAATTAAATGGTGGAGCTTTTTTTGATGAGATAAAACTTGATATTTCATCGCATTTAAAACCAAGTGAAATTGTGCTTTATTTGATGGATAAATTACAAATTTATAGCAAAGTAGCTTTAGCTGTGCTTACAATTTCATTTGAATATGATTTATTGATTGATTTTATTAATGATTTAGAAAATATGGAAATAGATATTGATGAGGATAAAAAATATGATATTAGAATAAGCACTATTCACAAATCAAAAGGTTTAGAATTTGATGATGTGATTGTCGTAGAATATCGCAATAAAAACAACAATAATGATTTATTTTATTATGATTATGACAATCTTTCATTAAAGCAGATTTATTATTTAAATAACGCAACAAAAAGAGCACTTGTAGATTCTGATTTTTGTAAAATTTATGATAAATACAAAAAAGATAAAGAATTAGATTCTATAAATCTATTATATGTTGCTTTTACTAGGGCAAAAGAAAGTCTTTATATAATAAAATTAAATAAAGGTGGAATCTTAAATTCTATACCACTAAAAGATGAATATGAAATTGGCAAAGATGTAGAAAGTAGTATCATCTCCCAAACTACAAATAAAAATGAACCAAATATCATAAAAGAAGAATCCTTTGGACGACAAGATGATTTTATAATAGATTCTAATATCAATAATAATAAAATCACACAAATAAGAGGTATCGCCCTTCATCTAACAATGGAATATGCACTAAAATATAATGATTTTAGTGATATAAAAGAAATATTAATAAATCGCTATGGATTATTTTTAGATTTAGCACAAATAGATTCTATACTTAGTAGTGCAAAAAAGATTCTAGATAATAAGATTTTTAAAGATTTATTATCAAAAAAGCCAAAAATAGAGTGTGAATTGTCATATTTAGATGATGCAAAAGCAATGCATAGGATAGATTGTTTGTTTATTTTTGAAGATTGTGTATATTTATTTGATTATAAAAGTAGTGCATTTAATCTAGATTCTAAAAAAGAACAGCTTATGGGATATATTAATTTTGCAAGGGAATATTTTAAAGGAAAAGATATATTTGGATATTTATGTTTTGCAGATGGAAGTGTGCTAAGTGCGTAATTTCTATTTTATGATAGAATTTCAAATTTAATACAAAATGAGGTTTGGCTAATGGTTGCTACAGGTTTAAATAAAATTTCTAGGCTATTTACATTATTTTTGAAAAATGAAGCAGCAGGCGGTATTTTATTATTTTCATGTGCTGTGCTTGCTATGATTATTGCCAATTCTCCAATTGCTCATTATTATTTTTGGTTTTGGGAGCTAGATTTTGGAATTAGACTTGGAGAGCATTTTATTGGTATGAGTTTGCATCATTGGCTAAATGATGTATTTATGTCTATATTTTTCTTAGTTGTTGGCTTAGAGATTAAAAGAGAGTTTTTATTTGGAGAATTAGTTGGTTTTAAAAAAGCAGCTTTTCCAGTTTTAGCTGCTCTTGGTGGTATGATAGTGCCAGGAATTATTTATTTTAGTCTAAATGCAGGAACTCCATCACAAAATGGCTTTGGAATCCCGATGGCAACAGATATTGCTTTTGCACTTGGGGTTATGATGCTTCTTGGTAAGAGAGTTCCTATCGCATTAAAAGTCTTTTTGGTAACTCTTGCTGTGGCAGATGATTTGGGTGCTATCATAGTAATTGGCATATTTTATACAAGTGATTTTAATGTTATGTGGTTTTTAATATCTCTAGCTATGCTTGCTATTTTGATTGTATTGAATAGAAAAGATGTTCGAATCCTAACACCCTATTTAATACTTGGGGTTATGCTTTGGATAGCAGTGCATAACACTGGAATTCACGCTACGATAGCAGCTGTCGCACTTGCATTGACTATTCCCGTTAGAGCTAAAATGGATAGCAAGGAATTTGCCTCGAAAATTTCTGAAACTTTTGTCCCATTATTTTTAGAAAAAGAAAAAGATAGAGAAAATATTTTGCTTCATCACGAGCAGCTAGAGACATTACAATCAATAAAAAAACATTCAAAAAATGTGCAGAATCCTTTACTTAGATTGGAACATACATTGCAATATTGGAGTAGTTTTTTGATTATGCCTTTATTTGGTTTTGCAAATTCAGGAGTTACAATCACTAGTGATATTGACTTTGGAATTGATGCTATTATGCTAGGGATAATTTTGGGACTTGTTGTTGGCAAGCCTATTGGGATTCTAATTTTTACATTTTTATGCCATAAGCTAAAGATTGCCCAAAAACCAGATAGTGTATCTTGGATTAATATTTTGGGAGCTGGAATGTTAGCGGGGATTGGCTTTACTATGTCAATCTTTGTTTCAAATCTTGCATTTAGCGATCCATCAAGCACAGATTTATCAAAATTATCAATTCTTATTGCTTCAAGTTTAGCTGGAATCTTAGGTTCATTATTTTTAATTATTGAATATAAAATAGAACATAGAAAAAAACTAAGTTCAATTTGATAGAATATTAAGTTTTAATTAGGAGAAGTTATCATGGAAAATAGTATGAATAGTTTTGTAGGTGCATTTTTACCTTTAATAGTTTTATTTGCAATTTTTTATTTTGTTTTGATAAGACCACAACTAAAACAACAAAAAGCACATAAAGAAATGCTTGCCAATCTCAAAAAGGGCGATAAAGTAATCACTAATGGCGGTTTGATATGTGAGATTGTAAAGGTTGAAGATAAATTTTTTAGTGTTAAATTAAATGATGATACACAAGTAAGGCTTTCTAAAGATTTTATATTTAATAAATATGAAGAAGAGAATAAATAATTAATTATGAATTTTTTTAATATTAAGACAATTGTTTTTTTAGTTGTATTTGTATTTGGATTGGCTTTATCAATACCATCTATTTTTGGGACACAGGGTCCAAAAATCACACTTGGTCTTGATTTGCAAGGTGGATTAAATATCTTATTAGGTGTTGATATAAATGGTGGTATAAAAAGTAGGTATTCTTCTTTGGCAACACAAATCAATCATGATACACAAAATAGTGATATTTTGATAGATTCTTTGCATTCAAGTGATAATAATGTAAGTTTTGAACTTCTTGATATATCAAAAAAAGATGCTTTAGATGAATTATTATCTAAGATTAAAGGCTTAAATATTAGTAGTATAGATGGAAAATACAATATTACTTTTACTCAAGAAGAAATCAAATTTATACAATCATCATCAATTGAACAAGCCATAGATACTATTAGAAATAGATTAGATATATTTGGTTTATCTGAACCAAGTGTTACAAGACAAGGTGAATATAATATATTAGTGCAATTGCCTGGTATAAAAACTACAGAAGATGAGCAGGCAGCCCTTGATTTGATCATTCGTCCTGCACAATTAAAGATGATGGCAGTTGATGAAGAACGTAATGCTAGAGTAAATTCTATGAGTGAAGATGAAGCAAGTAAATATGGTGATGTTATTTTACCTTTTACTCATGATCCAAATTTAAAGATTCTATTAAAAGGAATACCAATTATAGATGGTAGTATGCTAACAGATGCTAGAGTTGCTTTTGATAGTAAAACTAATCAAAGAGTGATTGCATTTACCCTAAATAGCGTAGGTGCTAGAATCTTTGGTGATTTTTCTGGTAACAATATAGGTAAAAGAATGGCTATTGTGCTTGATAATAAAGTATATTCTGCACCAAGCATTCGAGAGAGAATAGGCGGTGGAAGCGGACAGATTAGTGGGTCTTTTTCTGAGCAAGAAGCAAAAAATATTGCTATAGCACTTAGAAGTGGTTCGCTAACTACTCCTCTAGAATTACTAGAAAAAAGGAGTATTGGACCAAGTCTTGGGGCAGATAGCATTAAATCATCTCTTATTGCTTTATTTGGTTCATTTTTAGTGATTATTTTATTTATGATTTTTTATTATGGATTTGCAGGTGTAATAGCAGTCAGTGCATTGTTTGTAAATATTTTAGCAATTATTGCTTGTATGAGTTTATTTGGTGCTACTCTTACATTACCAGGTATGGCAGGTATTGTCCTTACTATAGGTATGGCTATTGATGCAAATATTATCATTAATGAACGTATCAGAGAAGCTCTGCGGAGTGGTGATAATGTCATCAAATCTATTGCATTTGGATATGAAAATGCTACTAGAGCGATTTTTGATGCAAATAATACTACATTAATTGTTGCTGTATTGCTATATGTTTATGGGACTGGGTCGATAAAAGGATTTGCTATCACTATGGGTATAGGTATCGTAGTTTCAATTATTACTGCAATTATTGGGACACATGGAATCTATCTTTGGCTTGGACAAAAGATAAATAATACAAAAAGATTAAATTTTTGGTTTGGAATTAAAAAGGGAGTTAATTAGTGGATTTCTTTAGACATGATAAAATTTATGATTTTGTTAAATATAGCAAATATGGTCTAATTTTCTCTTGCATTTTGATTGTAGGGATAATTATTTTATTTTTTATAAAGGGCGTGAATTTTGGTATCGACTTTGTTGGTGGAAGCGTAATACAACTTCAATATACAAACAAAGATGCTCCAATTAGTCAAATTAGAGAGATTCTAAATGATAGTCAATATTTTAAAAATTCAAATATTACAGAATTTGGTGCTAAAAATGAGATAGTGATTAAATTTCCATTTGTTCCAAGTGATGTAAAAATAAATATTAGCGATGAAATAAAAGAAGTCTTAAAGCCAACTGGTGAATTTGATGTTCGAAGAGTTGATATAGTAGGTCCAAAAGCTGGTGTAGAGCTTGCAAAAAAAGGTGTTATCTCTTTGGCGCTTGCACTAATTGCTATGATGATTTATGTTTCTTTTAGATATGAATGGAGATTTGCATTAGCTGGTATTGTTGCATTAGTGCATGATGTCTTCATATCAGCTGCTGCAATAATAGTATTTGATGTGGATCTAAGCCTTGATGTAATTGCTGCATTATTAACACTTATTGGATACTCAATAAATGATACTATCATCATATTTGATAGGATTAGAGAACAGATGTTGTTAAAAAAGTTTAATGATATAAATTTTGTTATCAATGATGCAGTATCAAAAACATTATCAAGGACATTGCTTACTTCTCTTACTGTATTTTTTGTAATTTTTATATTATTTGTATTTGGTAGTGAGATTTTAAAAGGATTTACTCTACCTATGCTAGTAGGTTCTATCGTAGGGACATATAGTTCTATGTTTATAGCACCAAAATTAGCTATATTATTTGGATTTAATATCCAAGAATATTATGAAAAAGAAGCAAGAAAACAAAGAAAAAAACAAGAAAAAGAAAAAATGTATCAAATGTATGAAAAAGGCAGAATCTAAAAGGAGTTTTTAATGGATTGGGGCAGAATCTTATTTATTTTTTTTACATTAATGTGCCTAACTTCAACAATTGGATTTTTATTTGATCCAAATATAGTATTATTATTTTTAGCTGCAGCAATCAATTTTATTTCTACAACTCTTAGAGTAGGTATAAGAAAACCTTTGTCCTCTGAACTTTTAGCTAGCTCTATTGTTGCAGATTTTCATTTGATACCTGCATTTTTATGGTATCAAATATTAGGTGATTTAGATGTTGCTTATGCTTTAGCATTTGGTGCTCTTGTTGCAAATTTGTTTTCTATTTGTTTGATACTAATTGAGAGTGCAAAGGTTAGAGATATAGATTATTAATAAAAAAGGGATTTTATGACTTACAATCCACGAGAAATAGAAAAAAAATGGCAAAAACGATGGCTAGATTCTAATGTATTTGAACCAAAAGATGATTTTAGTCTTCCAAAAAAATATATTTTAAGCATGCTTCCATATCCAAGTGGCAATCTACATATGGGACATGTTAGAAATTATTCCATAGGCGATGCAATTGCTAGATATTATAGAAAAGCTGGATTTAATGTGCTTCATCCAATAGGTTGGGATTCTTTTGGATTACCAGCAGAAAATGCAGCAATAAAGCACAATCTTCACCCAAAAACTTGGACTTATAAAAATATTGAAAATATGCAAGAATCTCTAAAAAGTTTAGGTTTTTCATTTTCACAAACTAGAGAGTTTGCTACTAGCGATCCAATTTATACAAAATGGGAACAACAATTCTTTACACAAATGTGGGATAAAGGCTTTGTCTATCGCAAAAAAGCATATCTTAATTGGTGTCCAAATGATAATACTATACTTGCAAATGAGCAAGTTATTGATGGTAAATGCTGGCGTTGTGATACAGATGTCATCCAAAAAGAAATGTATCAATATTATTTAAAAATCACAGATTATGCAGATGAATTATTAAAAGACTTAGATACATTGCAAGGTAAGTGGCCAAATCAAGTCATCACTATGCAAAAAAATTGGATTGGTAAATCTATTGGACTTGAATTTAGCTTAAAACTAGAAAAAAACATTGGTAGCATAGATTCTCTAGAAGTTTTTACAACAAGAGCTGATACTATATATGGCATAACATATTGTGCTATTGCTCCAGAACACCCGCTAGCTAGATATTTAATTGAAAATAACCTATTAGAGCAATCAAAAATTACTTCTATTAAAACTATGCAAAATATGATTTCTAGAGATAGAATGAGTAAGGAAAAAGAAGGAGTTGCCCTTGGAATCTATGCAATTCATCCACTAACAAATCAGAGATTAGAAATTTTTGTAGCAAATTTTGTTTTGATGGATTATGGTAGTGGTGCGGTTATGTGTGTGCCAGCTCATGATGAAAGAGATTTTGAATTTGCAAAAAAATATAATCTACCTATAAAAAAGGTTATTAAAAGCGATAATGAAGTATTTTGTGATGATGGAGTTTTGATTAATAGTGATAATTTTAATGGCTTATTTGGCGAGGAAGCAAGGGAAGCAATAATTGAGCATTTTAGACAACTTGGTATTGGAAAAAAAGTCATCAACTTCAAGCTTAAAGATTGGGGAATCTCAAGACAAAGATATTGGGGAAGTCCTATACCGCTTATTCATTGTGAATCTTGTGGAATAGTAAAAGAAGTAAATCTACCTATATTATTACCAGATGATATAACATTAAATGGAGAAGGCAATCCACTATCTTTGCACCCAACATGGAAATATACAAAATGTCCTAATTGCAAAAGAGATGCAATAAGAGAATGTGATACTATGGATACATTTATAGAATCTAGTTGGTATTTTTTAAGATATACAACCCCAAGGGAATTGTGGGAAGATTGTGCATTTAGTAAGAAAGATTTAGATTATTGGCTAAATATTGATGAATATATAGGTGGCATTGAACATGCTATTTTACATCTTCTTTATGCAAGATATTTTACAAAAGTCCTTAGAGATCTTTCATGTATAAATATTGATGAGCCATTTGAGCGATTATTGACACAAGGTATGGTGCTTAAAAATGGTTTTAAGATGAGTAAGTCAAAGGGAAATGTTGTCGATCCAAAAGAAATAATAGAGACTTATGGTGCAGATACAGCAAGATTGTTTATTTTATTTGCAGCTCCACCTGTAAAAGAATTAGAATGGAATGATAATGCACTTGAAGGGGCATATAGATTTATAAATAGAATTTTTAATAATGCCTCAAAGGTTGTAAAAAAAGATTTTAGCAGTTTAGAATTCAAGAATCTTAGCAAAGAAGAAAAATATGCTAGAAAAAAGATTTATGAAGCATTGCTAAAATATGAATTAACATTTTCAAATAGTGAATATCCATTTAATACTTTGATTGCATCTTGTATGGAAGCTTTCAATGCACTTTATGCTCAAGACAATGAGGATGTTTGGTTTGAGGGATATTATATTTTATTAAATATATTAGAGCCAATTATTCCTCATGCTAGTTTTGAGCTAAGCGAGAATCTATTTGGCTTAAAAAATCTAACTACACTAAAAGTCGATGAGAGCGCATTATATTGCGATACTATCAATATTGCAATTACTATTAATGGCAAGAAACGAGCTGAAGTTGAAATTGCTAATAATTTATCAAAAGATGAGATATTAATTATTGCAAAAGATAGAGTTCAAAAATGGCTAAATGGAAAAGAAATCATAAAAGAAATAGTAGTCCCAAATAAGCTTGTGAATTTTGTAATAAAATAAAAATGAGACGAATATTTTTTATATCTTTATTTGGAATATTAATTTCATCTTGTGGATATTATCCTGTATCTTATTATAGTAAGCAATCGCTTGGTAAAAATATCTATGTCAATACTATTATCGCCTTAAGCGATCCAGAAAATTCCATCATAGCAAAAGACGCATTACTTCAAGCAATAGCTACTAGATTGCATTCTAATTTAAGTAGCAAGGAAAATGCAGATACTATTATTACTATTAGCATGAATGAGATTAATATGTATTCGATTGCTGATGATGAAGATGGTTTTCCTAGATTCTATCGTATGCAAGTTGGTATTAGCTTTTCATACATAGATAAAAATAATAATGCAAGGAATTTTAGCAATATTGGAATCTATGATTTTTCTGTAGAAGGACAATCAACTGTTACTGATGAAAAACGTTTTATGGCGATAAATCAAGCTTCACTTCAATCTATTGATAAATTTGTAGCTAAAGTTGCAAGCAGTTGGAGATAATATTGGAAGAGCAAGATAAGATTAAACAAGCCATCAAAAATGCTTTTCTTTATATGAAAGAAAACAATCTTAGTTTTCTACCAGAATCTTATTTGGATGCATTTTGCAAGCAAGCTAAATTATTAAATCTAAAAATAGATGAGTGTAATTGGTTTAGTATATGGAGTGATAAATTTGATTCTTATATCAAAAAAGAATTAAATAATTATCCAATAAAAAATAAAGATGATTTTATAAATGCTTTATCTTCTATAATCAACAATAAATCAAGTTTCAAAGATGATTATCCACATGTGCTAAAAAAAGCACTAAAAATATTAAAAAATCAAAATATATTAGATTTGGATTCAAATTTGCCATTAGAATCCATAGATAGAGAATTAAGAAATTTTATACTTAGCGATTCTAATCATTTATTTAATTTAGTGCATTTAAATAATCTACTTTCACCAAATGATATAGCACTAAAAGCTAAAATGTGTGATAGTGGCTATGCTTTGATATGTAATATTTGCTGTTTTGAAAATATAAAAGAAGATTTTGGAATAGAGGCTTTAGAAAAGCTATTTAATGCTTTTTATAGAATCTTATTAAATAGTATCGATATAGATGTAATCGTTGGTATTTATGAAGATTCTGCTATTGTTATTTTACTGCCAAAATGCACTTTAGAGGCAGCAGATTCTTATTTGCAAAGTATTAATAATAATATTAAAAATAGTAAGTTTGTATATGAAAATATGGATATTGATATAAATATACACATTGATTTACTTCCTATAAAAGATTTGAAAATATGAATGAATTAGAGCAGTATTTATTATCTAAAGGGCAAGAATATAGAAAATTTGATCCAAATAGAGCAATAAATATTTATAAAAAATTAAAGGAGAATCTAGCAAGGATTCCACAAACAATCCAAATAATAGGCACAAATGGCAAAGGCACAAGTGGGCGATTTCTAGCTCTTGCATTATTGCAAAAAGGATATAAAGTCCTTCATTTTACAAGTCCGCATATTTTTAGATTTAATGAGCGATTTTATAAAAATGGAAATATTATTAGTGATGATGAGATTTTAAAAGCACATCAATATTTGATGCAATTTGATTTTATCAAAGATGCTAGTTATTTTGAATATGCAACATTTTTGGCATTGTATTTATCTATCGATGTTGATTATTTGATTTTAGAGGCTGGAATTGGTGGAGAATACGATTCTACAAGTGTAGTAGAGCGAAATTTGGTTTTATTTACTCTTATTGATTTTGACCATCAAGAAATGCTAGGGTATAGTATAGAATCTATTGCCAAGACAAAATTAAATGCGATGAAAAATACCGCAATACTTGGAATCCAAAAACATAGCATAGTGCAAGATATTGCAAAAAATATTGCTTCTTTAAAAAATGTAAAACTTCATATTTTAGATTCTATTCCAAATAATACACTAGCTTATATAAGTAAAAATAGTATGCCATCTTTTTTAGCACAAAATTTATCATTAGCATTGAAGGCACTTGAGATTTTAAATATAGAATTTGATATTTCTTTGTTACCACCTCTTGATTTGATGGGAAGATTTCAAAAGATTGAAGATAATATTATTATTGATGTTGGGCATAATAAATCAGCAGCATTTGCTATAAAAGAGAATCTAAAAGATAAAAAAGTTACACTGGTGTATAATAGCTATGTCCAAAAGGATATAAAAGAAATATTAAAAATCCTAAAAGATAATATTTTAAGGCTTGAGATAATAGAAATCAAAGATAATCCTAGAATTATAAATAAAATAGATTTGATAAAAATTTTAGATGAACTTGAGATTTTATATAGCGATTTTAAATATATAGATAAAAGTAAAGATTATCTTGTTTTTGGTTCATTTAGTGTGATTGAGAAATTTATGAAAGATTTTTATGAAAAGTAGCAATATAAGAGATAAATTTATAATATCTATTGTTGATAATAATGGAATTAAACAATTTAGCATACATAGATTTGTAAAGAAATTTTTTATATATTTCTTATTATTTCTTATTATTTCAAATATATTGATATTTATTACTATTAAGCTTTTAGCAAGCGAATTAAAAGAAATGAAAACACAACGTTATGAGATTTTGGATAAATATAAATATATTTATGATAAAAATAAAAATATCAAGCAACAAGTCGAAATAAGTCAAAATAAACTAGATGAAATAAATACAAAAATGTTTGATTTAGAAGATATTATTAGTATGAAAGATGCAGTAATTAGCAATACTAATGCAGAATCTTATGATATGTCATCACTTAGTCAATCCAAAAAAGAGACTATTTTACAATTATTACCAAATTCATTTCCATTTGATATTAATAATAACTTTCACTCATCATCTTTAAAATCAGGTATAGTTTTTGATCTCCCAAAAGCAATACCCATATATGCAACTGCAGATGGAATAATAGACTTAAGAGTGGATAATAGCACAAAAGACGCTGGGAAGTTTGTAAAAATCATCCATTCTTTTGGCTTTACATCAATTTATGGATATTTATCAAAGATTACTCTAAAACGTGGAGATGTAGTAAAAAAAGGTCAATTAATAGGATATAGCAATACAACTGCAAATAAAAATTTATATTATGATATTAGATTTTTAGGCAGTGAAGTTGATGTTGAAAAATTTATAGCATGGAATATTGATAATTTCTTAAGTGTGATAAATGAAGATAGCATAGTAAATTGGAATGGATTATTATGGACTTTAGATGATATTATAAAAATAAAAGATCATAAAATATTTTCACAACCAATCACTTTATTGGATGAAAAATGAATAGTGAAAATAGATTGATACTTATGATTTCTAGCCCATATGGTGCGAGATATTATAATGTGAATCTAATTTTTAAACATATTATTATTTATTTTTTTACTTTTATTGGCTCTATTGTATTTTTTATTTTGATAGCACTGCATACATTAGCATCAGAGATTAATAATATTGAAAATAAATATAAATATATAGAGGATAGCTATCAAACATTATTGGATAAGAATCTAAGTTTATTAGGACAAATTTCTGCTAAAAAAGAAGAGTTTTTGTTAATTGCAGATAAAATTGAGGATTTAGAAGGCATTATTGGTGTTGTTAATGACAATCCTAATTATGGTTTGCAAAATAGAGTCGAGGCTGCTAGTATTACAGGACTGCAAAAAATATTTATTATGAAATTTGTCCCAAATGGTCTTCCATTGGATAGCTATAAGAGGATTTCATCTGGATATGGTTATAGGATTCATCCATTGAATGGCTCAAGAGAATTTCATGCAGGAATTGATTTTTCATCAAATCTTGATACACCAGTTTATGCAACAGCAGATGGAGTTGTTGATTTTGCTAAAGATGGTTGGAATGGAGGATATGGTACACTAGTAAAAATAGATCATTCATTTGGTTTTAAAACATATTACGCACACTTACACTCTTTTGCTGTCAAAAGAGGGCAGTTTGTCAAAAAAGGACAGTTAATCGCCTATGTTGGTAATACAGGAGTAAGTACTGGGGCTCATTTACATTATGAAGTGAGATTTTTAGGAAGCCATATTAATCCTAAGCATTTTACAGAATGGGATATGAGTAATTTTGATAAAATTTTTAATAAGGAGAAAAATGTAGCATGGCAATCTTTACTAATGACAATAAACAATTTGATGCTCCAAATTCCAACGGAGCAACGATTATCGCAGCAAAAACAAAATTTAAAGGAGAGCTAAATATTGAATGTCATATTCATATAGATGGTGAATTTGAAGGTAATATCAATTCTACAAATACAGTTTTAGTAGGCAAAAGTGGAGTTGTAAATGGCGATATAATGGCTCAAAGAGTGATTGTAAGCGGTAATTTTTCAGGAAGTATAGATTCTGAATGTATAGAAATTATGCCTAATGGCAGAGTAGAAGGGATTATTGTTTGCAATGAATTATATATAGAGAAAAAAGGTATTTTTATAGGTGAGAGTAAAATAAAATCAAAAATGCAAGATTCTAAGATAGATGATATAACAAAAAATAAAGATTAAAAAAATATAGAATCCTAGTATAAAAGGTATTGTTTGCTTAATTCGAATTTTTATAGAATCTTAAGTCAAAAATTAAATTACAAGATATTTATTTTCAAAGATTCTACTCAAACTTTAGAAGCATTAGAGATTTGTAAATACAAAAAACTTCAAGATAAATCATTTCCAAATGCTTATGTCCTTAGTGATTTTAGAGCAAAAAGAGGCGATGATTTGCGAAGCTATTCTTTTGAGCTTGGTGAGTTGTTGCTTTCATTATCAAAGTTTTATAATGATAAAAATTCTATACTTTTAGCACCTTTGCATTCGATTTTATACCCACTTCCTGCAAAAAATCAATTAGAGCCTTTGGCATTAAAACTATATGAGAGTTATAATTTTTTAGATTTGCAAGATACACTTTTAAACTATGGATTTGAAAAACAGGATTTAGTCCATGCACCAAAAGAGATAGCAATACATGGCGATATAATAGATATTTTCCCACATAATTATGAAAACCCAATTAGAATCTCATTTTTTGATAATGATATTGAGAGTATTAAATATTTTGATTCTATCTCTCAAATGTGCTTTGGAGATGAAATAGAAGAAATTAGTATATTTCCTGCGCTTTTTAGTTTAGATTCTAATGCTTATATAAATCTTGATAATTCTAGTAAAAATAGTAGCTATGATGCTTTTATAAAAGATATTATTAGTCTTGGATTCTGGTTTATTGATGAACCTTTGATTATAAATCAATATAATAGTCTTATGATGCCAAGTGCAAAAGCAGAGCTAGAAACTCTAAAAGAAATCGAATTTTTAAATAATATTGATTTTGATAGTTTTGAACTTCTTGATGTTTGTGATATAGATGAAAAATATAGTGATATATCCTTAGAAATCAATGCTATTCCAAAATTATTTGCTCTTCATAATGATAAGAAAAAGATTCTATTTAGTTTAAATGAGCTTTTATTGGATTCATTGCATTTAGGAGATGATGTAACAATCATAAAAGAGCCAATATCAATAAATATCATTACAAAAGATGAGATTATTCTTTCTTTAAACAAGATAGCAAAAAAGAAGAAAAAAACATACAAAACAATTCATCTAAATGAATTAAATAAAGGCGATTATGTAGTCCATAAAGATTATGGTATCGGTATTTTTAATGGCATTAAGCAAACTACTATTTTAGGTGTTACAAGTGATTTTATAGAAGTAATGTATCAAAATGATGATAAATTATTACTTCCTACACACAATTTAAATCTAGTAACAAAATATATAGCAAATACTTCTAGTATTCCTATGTTAGATAGACTTGGAAAATGTTCATTTGCAAAGATTAAAGAAAAAATTAGACCAAAATTATTAGAAATTGCAAAAGAGATAGTAGAGATTGCAGCAAAAAGAGAGCTTATCAAAGGTAAATTAATAGATACTAGCAAGGTTGAGCTAAGTGTTTTTCAAAATTGTAGTAATTTTGAGCTTACAATCGATCAAGAGCGAAGCATTCAAGAAATCTTTAGTGATTTAAATAGTGGCAAGGTTATGGATAGATTGCTTATTGGTGATGTTGGTTTTGGAAAAACTGAAGTTGCTATGAATGCTATATTTGCTTGTATAAAAAGTGAATATCAATGTGCTTTAATAGTGCCAACCACACTTTTATCAAATCAACATTTCAATACTCTTTGTGCTAGATTTGCAAATTTTGATATAAAAATTGCAAAATTAGATAGATTTAGCAAGGATAAAAATAGAATTTTAGCAGGCTTGCAAAGTGGCGAAATTGATGTAGTAATCGGCACTCATGGATTATTAAATGTAAGTTTTAAGAATCTTGGACTTGTTGTTCTTGATGAAGAGCATAAATTTGGTGTAAAACAAAAAGAAAAGCTAAAAAATATGACACAAGATGTGCATGTTTTATCAATGTCTGCTACGCCAATTCCAAGAACTCTAAATCTTGCTTTATCAAAAATCAAAACACAAAGTGAGTTGAATACGCCTCCAATTAGCAGAGTTCCACCAAAAACATTTGTAAAAAATTATAGTGATTTATTGTTACAAGATGCAATAAAACGAGAATTAAAGCGAAATGGACAAATATTTTATATCCACAATAATATAGCAAGCATTGATGATAGAAAAAATGAAATACTAAAGCTTATTCCAAAGCTAAAGATTGGAATCCTTCATTCTAAAATAGCACAAAATGTTAGCGAAGATATTATGATTAAATTTGCAAATGGGGAATTTGATATGCTGCTATGCACTTCGATTGTAGAATCTGGAATCCACCTTCCAAATGCAAATACTATTATCGTAGATTCTGCGGATTGTTTTGGTATGGCAGATTTGCATCAGCTAAGAGGACGAATAGGTAGAGGTGATAAAGAGGGATATTGTTATTTCTTTGTAGAAAATAAAGATTCTATAACAAATGAGGCAAAAAAGAGACTTTTATCTTTAGAATCTAATTCATTTTTGGGTGCTGGTGGGATTCTATCTTATGCAGATTTAGAACTTAGAGGCGGTGGAAATATCCTTGGTGAGGCACAAAGTGGGCATATAAAAAATATCGGTTATAGCTTGTATTTACAGATGTTAGAAGAAAGTATAAATATATTAAGTGGTAAAGAATTGCAAAATAAGCAGAGTGTTGATATCAAGCTAAGTGTAAGTGCATTTTTAAATCCAAGTATTATTCCTTCAGATATGATTAGACTTGATTTATATCGCAGACTTGCTAATGTAACCTCAAAAGAAGAAATATATGATATTGAAAAAGAAATAAACGATAGATTTGGGAATCTAGATAGTTTTAGCCTTAGATTCTTGCAATTAATGCTTATAAAATTTATTGCAAATACACTAAATATAAAAACAATAATGAATTATAATCAGCATATAACTATTATTTATAGTGATACACAAAAGATAAAATTTGATGCAAAAGAGCTAGATGATAGCAGTATCTTAGAATCTACATTAGAATATTTAAGAGATAAAGAGAGCAAAATTGGACACTAAATTGCATATAGGAATTATTGGTGATATTGTAGGTAGAGCTGGTAGGGATATGGTCATAGAGAATCTACCATATTATAAAGAGAAATATAATATAGATTTTGTGATTGCAAATGGTGAAAATGCAAGTGGTGGCTTTGGGCTTAGTAAAAAAAATGCAAATGAATTATTTTCAAGTGGTATTGATGTCATTAGTGGTGGGAATCATTCATTTGATAAATTAGAAATTATAGAGTTTATGGATACTATGCCAATTTTACGTCCTTTAAATTTTCCACAAAATACTCCTGGAAGTGGAATCTACTATACAAAAATAAAAAATAAGGAATTAGCAATAATCAATGCTATGGGGCATTATGGAATAAATATCAATCTTGATAATGTATATCACAAGCTAGAAGAATCAATTATTTCTTTACAAAAGAAAAATATTTCTAATATTATTGTTGATTTTCATGCAGAAGCAAGTAGTGAAAAAAGAATAGCATTTTGTCTTTTAAGAGGTAGAATTACTGCATTATTTGGGACTCATACGCATATTGGCAGTGATGATTTGCATATCCAAAATGGCAGCTTTTATGTAAGTGATATTGGGCTTTGTGGTGGATATGATGGTGTTATTGGAATGGATTATAAAGTGCCACTAAATAAAGCAATGCAAGGCTATGGAAAAGGTAGATTTGAGGTTTTAGAAAATGGAAATAATATTTTTCAAATGATTATTTTAGAATTAGAAAATGGAAGATGTAATAATGCATTTAAGATTAAAAAGATTAATGATGTAGAGCTAGATAGTATAAATGCATTTAATCTAGAATCTTAAAAGATTCTAGAAATATATTATTTAAAGCTATCTTTTATGCTATCAATCCATGCATTTAATCTATCGCTTGTTAAATCACTTTGATTTTCTTCATCAAGTGCAAGACCTAAAAACTCATCTCCAACTAGCCCTTTTGATGCTTGAAAGTCATAATTTTCATTTTTTGTTTTGCCTATAATTGTAGCTTTTTTTGCTAATTCTGCTAGTAAAAAGATAGAATCGCAAAATGTATCACCATAAGAATCTTGATCTCCAAGTCCAACAATAGCTATAGTTTTTTGAGCAAAATCATCTTCGCTTAAATTTGCAGCAAAATCTTCCCAATCAGTTTGCAATTCACCATCACCATAAGTTGAAGCAGCAAGTATTAGATTGTCAAATTTTGCTAAATCTTCTTTTTTTGCTTTTGCAACATCAATTAATTCACAATTTTGCAGTTTTGATGAGATAGCTTCTGCTATTTCTTGTGTTTTTCCTGTTGTGCTTCCATAAAATATACCAATTGTTTTCATAAATTAATCCTTTTTACATTTTTTATCTATTTTAATGTGGAAGAAAATCACCTTCTATATTTGCATTAATAATAGAATTGTAACACTAGATAAAAAATAATAAAACTGCAATAAATTAATGCATATATTATGCAAATATGTTATAAATCTTTATCCATTTTAACTTCTATACTAGGAAACTTATATATGACTGAAAGCATTCAAGATATTAGCACGACAAAATATGTAAAAAATAAATTACAAAGAGCTTTGCATACATTTATCAATCATGAATCATTTGGTGGTGTATTATTATTTTTATGCATTATACTTGCTATGGTTATAGCAAACTCAAAATATCATCATATATATTTTGATTTTTTAGAACTCAAATTTGGTGGATTTATTGGACAAAATTTTGTTGGGATTAGTATTTTACATTTTATCAATGATATATTAATGTCATTATTCTTTCTTATGCTTGGGTTGGAGATGAAAAGAGAGATATTATATGGAGAGTTAGCTGGATTTAAAAAAGTCTCTTTTTCTATACTTGGAGCAATTGGTGGAATCTTAATTCCAATATTAATATATATTTATTTCAATAAGGGCACAGAATCTGTAAATGGTTTTGGTGTAGCAATGAGCACGGATACAGCATTTGCACTAGGTGTTTTGTTGTTTTTTGGAAAAAGGATTCCACAAATATTAAAAATATTTCTTGTTACATTAGCTATATTTGATGATTTAGGTGCAATTTTAATAATTGCATTTTTATATACCAATGATATTAGTATGTTTTGGATTTATACAGCTGCATTTATCACTTGTATTTTGATTTATTTAAATTATAGAGATACAAAATATATTTCAAGCTATATTTTACTTGGAATCTTACTTTGGATAGCAGTATATAATAGTGGAGTTCATGCTACTATAGCTGGCATTGTTCTTGCATTTTGTATTCCAGGTCGTTCTAATATAAGAAAAAAATATTTTCTTAATGTAGTAAATATATTAGAAGAGTGGAAGAGTGCAACCACATTAGAGGGTAAAAAAATCTTATATACAAAAGAAGATAAGCAAGATAATATATTTGTAGCAATCTATAAGGGTATTATCGGGTTTTTTACTTCAAATGAATATAAAAAAGTTGATATGGAAGAAACAAGTAAGCAGGTGTATATGCTTGATGTTGTAGCTAAATATTCTAGATATGCACAGAATCCTCTTGTAAAAATGGAGATGTTTTTACAACCAATTTGTGCATATTTTATCGTGCCAATTTTTGCATTTTTCAATGCTGGGATAAGAGTAGATGCTAATATGAATTTTCATATTGATGGTATTTTATATGGAACTATTATAGGTCTTGTTGTTGGAAAACCTCTTGGTATTGTTATTTTTACATTTTTGGGTGAGAAACTAAATATTGCAATTCGTCCTGAAGGTCTTTCATATAAACATATATTTGCAGTTGGTGTAATTTCTGGTATAGGCTTTACAATGTCTATGTTTGTTGCAAATCTTGCATATGGAAGTGAAGAACAAATAGTGCTTGCAAAATTATCAATTTTGATTGCTTCATCAATTGCTATTTTCTTTGGAACAATAGCCTTGCTATTTTCTACAAAAAAATAATTACTTTTTTTGTGCGATAATAAGCAAGCTTCCACCAAAGAAATTTGGTAGGTAATCAATAATTTTGTTTTCGATTCTTAAAATGGATATCAGAATCTTATTTATAATAGGGCTTATTGGATCGATTTTATCACCTTTTGGGATATGATTTTTCTTTGGTTTTTTAATAATTGCTCTAAGTATTAAAAGTGGAATTATTGAGATAAAAAAGTATTTTGAATATTTGATTGTATATCCATTTTTCTCTAGTAATTCTTTTATGCTAGATTTTGTATATCGTCTTTTATGTCCTACATCTACATCATGTTCATTCCACAAAAAATTGAATGCAGGGATGCTTATAACAAGCCACCCCCCCCCATTGTGGATTTTTCTAAATTTTTTATAGCAAGATTATCATCTTCTATATGTTCTATAACATCAAAAGCACAAATACATTCAAACTCATCTACAAATGGACTTTTTAATAAATCAAAACAGAATCTATCTTCTATGCCATAGCCTTTAGCATAATCTAAAGCATTTAAATGCATCTCACCAACACTTATATTTTTGTATCCATCTTTGATTAGGTATTTTGTTACATTTCCTGTCCCAGCCCCTACCTCAATAATCTTTGCATTTTTGTTTATATATTTATTCATTGCTTTTTTAATCAATTCTTTTCTTGTGATAAACCAAAAGTGTTTTTCTTCATTATTAAATAGCTCTACAAATCCGCTAAAATCATAATCTTCATTTCGCACTTGTGTATTAAATACCTTATGCCCATTTATTGTGTTGTATTTTTCTATAATCATAATTCTTCTTTAAATTTAATTTTGTTAAATAATATCATAATTTTGTATAATCACATAAATAGCAATCTTTATTAAAATTTTGACAGAAGGATATATGAATAAGATTATAATAGGAACTAGAGGTAGTTTATTGGCATTATGGCAAGCTAACTTTATAAAAGATGAGTTAAAAAGGAAATTTAATCTAGATTCTGAATTAAAAATCATTAAAACAACAGGTGATAGAATCTTAGATGCTCCACTTGCAAAAATCGGTGGAAAAGGTCTATTTACAAAAGAATTAGAAGAAATGCTACTTAATAAGTCTATCACATTAGCCGTTCATTCTCTAAAAGATGTTCCTGTTGTAATGCATAATGATTTATTACTTGCTGCAATAACAAAGCGAGAAGATGCGCAAGATTGTTTTATTAGCTACAATTTTAGCAATATTTCAAATCTCCCATATAATGCAAAAGTAGGCACTACTTCACTTAGACGCTCAATGCAATTAAAATATATAAGAGAAGATTTAGATACTATAAGCTTAAGAGGAAATGTCCAAACAAGACTTCAAAAACTAAAAAATAATGAATTTGATGCAATAATCCTTGCTAAAGCTGGTTTAAATCGATTAAATATAGATACAAAAGATATAAATTTTATAAATCCACTTGATATTTCGTTTATGATTCCTGCGATGGGACAAGGTGCTCTTGGAATAGAATGTAGAAAAGATTGCGAGATTCTACCATATTTACAAAAATTAAATGACGAGATAAGCAGTATTGAGTGTGGATTTGAAAGAGAGTTTATTAGATTGCTTGATGGCGGCTGTCAAGTACCAATTGGGGTGCATGCAAAATATAAGGATTCTAAGATTGTTATGAATGCTATTATTGGTTTGCCAAATGGAACAGAAATCATCAAAGATTGCGTAAGTGGTAGTAAAGATTCTAATCTAGCAAGTGAATTATTAAAAAAAGTAGAAGCAAAAGGTGCTAGAGATGTATTAAAAAGGGCTTTAGATTTTATATGATAGTTTGGAAGAATCTTGAATAAGTTTTGTTATAAAAACGCTGTATTTTATTATTCATTTGGAGATTGTGCGTATATTTCAGGCAATGATACTACATTTAATTATGCACTTATAGAATCTTGTAGTGAAGATTTTTATAATGCATTGCTAGAACGAGGTTGGAGACGATTTGGAGAAGTCTTTTTTGCTCCATTTTGCGATTATTGTAATAAATGTGTTTCAATAAGACAGCTTGTAGATGAGTTTGTATTTTCTAAAAACAATAAACGCATTATGAGTAAAAATAAAATAATCGATGTTGTGCTTGGAATCCCCACTTATTCGCTTGAAAAACTAGAGCTTTATAATAAATATCATACTATTATGAATATCAAAAAAGGCTGGGAATATAATAATATAAATAGAGATAGATATTTACATATGTTTATAGATGGCAAAAATAGCTTTGGAAAAGAGATATGTTATTATCTCGATGGTAAATTAATAGGTGTTGCTTTTGTAGATATTTTAAAGACTACTTCATCTATGAGTGCTATATATTTCTTTTATGATCATAGTTATTCACATCTTTCACTTGGCACTTTTTCAATTTTAAAACAATTAGAAATTGCTAAAATGTTTAATATAAAATATTTTTATCCAGGATATTGGATAGAAAATCATCATTCTTTAGGATATAAAGAGCGATTTAGACCATTTGAATATTTAATAAATCGTCCAAATATTTATGAGATTCCTATATGGAAATTGCATACTAAAGGATAATTCAAAGGATAATCATGAAGATTACAAAACTAATTTCACTTTGTTTTGGAGTTATTGCCAATATTAGATTCTATCCACCAATACAGAGATTTATAAATAAGCAATATATTAGAATCTTTAAGATTGATTTAAGTGAGTTTTATCCACTTGCTTCATATAAAAGTTTAAATGAGCTATTTACTAGAGGACTTAGACAAAATAGAGAATTTAATATAGATGATAATATTTTTATATCTCCAGTTGATGGCAAAGTAATGCAAACAGGCGATGTCAGCAATGGAAGGGCATTGCAAATAAAAGGATTTAGTTATTCAGTTGATAGATTAGTAGGGGAGAGAGTATCATCAAATCTTAGCTATGCTAATTTGTATTTAAGTCCAAGTAATTATCATAGATATCATGCACCTTGTGATATGTATGTAGAAAGTATAACTCATTTCAAAGGCGCACTTTTACCTGTCCATACAAAATCACTTTATAAAAATAAGAATCTTTTTGTTGTAAATGAAAGAGTGGTTTTAAAAGCAAGAGATTCTTTTGGTGGAATTTTGTATTTTGTTGCTGTTGGTGCATTAAATGTTGGTGGTATTTATTTTTATATTGAACCAAGAATCCAATATAAATCTAATTGCTATAAAAGATGTTTTACATATAAAGAGCCACTTTTTATTAAAAAAGGTGAGGAAATTGGTATGTTTAAAATGGGCTCTACCATCGTACTTTTTGCTAGTGATGTAGAAATATTAAAAAGTGATTGTGATATAAAGTTTGGTTTTGATTTGTTTAAACGCAAAGATTTTTAAAGGTAAAAAATGAATTTAAAAGATGAAATAAAATCTCTAAAAAACGAATTAGATGCTTTGATTGTGGCACATTATTATCAAAGAGATGAGGTTGTAGAGCTAGCAGATTTTTGTGGCGATAGCCTAGAGCTTGCAAAAAAAGCTAGTAGTGCTAAAAATAAATTAATAGTATTTTGCGGTGTAAGTTTTATGGGGCAGAGTGTAAAGATATTATCTCCTGATAAAAATGTAATTATGCCTAGGCTTGCTTGTTGTTCTATGGCAAGAATGATAGATTCTTCTTATTTTGATAAAAGTATTGATAAGCTTCAAACTCTAGGTATAAAGAAAGAAGATATTTTTCCAATGACTTATATAAATTCAAATGCTGATATAAAGGCTAAAGTTGGTGAAATGGGTGGTGTTGTTTGCACTAGCTCTAATGCAAAAAAAATTTTTCAATTTGCACTAGATTCTGGTAAAAAAATATTTTTTATGCCAGATAGATGCCTTGGGGCAAATCTAGCTATAGATTGTGGTAAAAAATATTCCATACTTGGAATCTCAAATGATGATGAAATCATAAATAGCGATGTAATTTGTTATGATGGATTTTGCTCTATTCATCAGCTTTTTAGCCTTAGCGATATTGAATTTTATAAAGAAAAATACAAAGATATCATAATCGCTTTACACCCAGAATGCGATCCTAGTGTAGTAAGAGCTGCTGATTTTGTAGGATCTACAAGTCAAATTATTTCTTTTGTATCAAATTTAGATGAAAATGCAAAAGTAGCAGTTGGCACAGAATTTAATCTTGTAAATAGATTAAGAAAGAAAAATGGAAATAAAGAAAATATTTTTGTGCTATCTTCAAGTAAGCCAGAATGCCCTACTATGAATGAGACAAGTATTCAAGATTTATATGATGTAATGAAATCTTTTAGTGATGAAATGCCTTATAATGAAATAGAGCTAAGCCATGATTGCGTGCATTATGCAAGAAAAGCACTAAATAAAATGCTGGAATTATCATGAGTGAATTAGAATTTATTAAAAATGCGCTAAATGAAGATATAGGTAGAGGAGATTTATTTTCTAAAATATGTGATGATAAGATAGTAAAAGCAAATGTCCTTGCAAAAGATGATGGTGTATTTTCTGGAAAAAAATATATATCTATTTTGCTTAGTCTTGTAGGCTTAGAATCTAGATTTTATTTTAATGATGGAGAAGAATTTAATAAATATGATATTTTGCTAGAAATAAGTGGCTCATATCTTTGGATATTAAAAATTGAGCGGACATTGTTAAATATTTTGCAACATAGCTCAGGTATTGCTACAAATGTAAAGTCATATACAAGAATCTTGCAAGAAAATTCATTTAATACTATTCTTTTGGATACTAGAAAAACTAGACCAAATTTAAGAGAATTTGAAAAATATTCTGTTTTAAATGGTGGTGCTAGAAATCATCGCTTAGGATTAGATGATTGTTTGATGTTAAAAGATACAAATTTATCTCATATTTCAAATTTGGCTGATTTTATAAGAGAAGCTAGGGTTAAGATTCCATGGACTTCAAAAATAGAGATTGAATGCGATTGTATAAATATGGCAAAAGAGGCAATGGAGTGTGGTGTTGATATTATTATGTGTGATAATATGAAGCCAAATGATATTATTGAAGTTGTAAGCCATAGAAATAAATATTATCCACATATTTTGCTTGAGGCAAGTGGAAATATATCAAAAGAAAATATTTTAGATTATGCAAAAACTAAAGTTGATGCAATAAGTATTGGTTCTTTAATCCATCATGCAACTTGGATTGATTTGTCTTTGAAAATGGCATAATTTATGAAAGATAGAGAAGCATATTTTATTTCTAAGCTACAAGATTCTCCTATCACCTTAAAACTAAATGATGATGGAATCGTGCTAAATGATTATATCTATGCTATGGATTTATTTTGTGAAGGGGTGCATTTTTTAAGAGAATATTTTAGTTATTATAATATTGCAAAAAAAGCAATGCTAGTAAATATATCAGATATACTTGCAATGGGTGCAAAACCTGCTTATGCTATGCTTGGAGTGTCTTTTGCAAAAGATATGAGCTTAAATGATATTAATGATTTTAAATCTGGAATTATTGATATTTGCAAAAAATACAATATCAAAATCATTGGTGGCGATACAATTATAGATAATAAATTAAGCATTGCTATTACGATGTTTGGTAAAGCAGAATCTAAGATTATAAAAAGGACGAATTTTAGGGCTGGTGATATTATATTTTTTAGTGGAAATCTAGGAAATGTATCAAAAGATATGAAATCCTTATATAGAGGGCATAAAATCAATAAAGATTCAAAATTTTATACTCCAAGATTAAATCCTAAGTTTATATTTGAGATTCTACCTTTTATTCGTGGCGGAATGGATATTTCAGATGGATTGTATTATGAGCTAAATAGAATCTCAAAATTAAATAATGTAAAGTTTAGATTCTTTAAAAAGATAAGTAAAAATGTAGCAACAAGCGGTGAAGAATATGAATTGTTATTTTCTGTATCACAAAAAAATGTAAGAAGATTAAAATTGATTGCTGCTAAAAATCGGGTAAAGATTACAAAACTTGCAAAAATGTTACATGGCAAGGAGAAGTTTTATTGCTTACCTCATCATGGATGATTATCAATCAAATAAGCCTAGCTAAATAAATACTCTACTTGCAAATAATCTATTTACTTATATCTCTTTTTGCTCCGCTATCATCTTGTAATATTGTAGCTTTATGTCCTGCCATATCTGCTTCTCCTTTTGTTCTATGCTCTACATAGTCTTTATTTGCTTCTTCAACAGGATTTGTCCAAAATTGTGCTAGCGGATTTCTTTTTTCAACAAAAGTATAATAGCATGCGACACCTACAACTCCAACTACTACCAACTTCCCCAAGTTGCTCATATTATCTCCTTAATAATATTTAAGTGTATAATCATTTTTGTGTATTTGTGTGATTATACTATAAAGTTTATTATTGTTTTGTTTATAATTTATTTTTTATTTTACATTGTTAAGGATATTTATGCAAAATACTATTGATTTATTGTTAAAGCATAATGAATTAAGGATTATTGATGATGAACTTGATATCGAATTAGAGATTCCGCATATTGCATATATTGAAGTAAAAAAAGAAGATTCTAAAGCACTACTATTTACAAATCCAGTTTGTAAGAAAAGTGGAATAAAATTTAAGATTCCAGTTTTGATGAATATTTTTGGTTCATTCAAAAGACTTGCTTTACTTGCACCAGATAGTGAAGAAATTGCAAAAGAAATAGAATCTTATTTAAAATTATCCCCACCAAAAACTTTTATAGAAAAGATGATAAAAATCAAGCAATTACTAGCTTTAAGATATATTGTGCCAAAAAAGACAAATAAGGCTTTATGGAAAGATAATATTTCTTTAGGAGAGAATGTAGATTTATTTAATTTACCAATACTAAAGACTTGGGAAAAAGATGGTGGAGCATTTATCACTATGGGGCAAGTTTATTCTACTTCATTAGATGGAAATATTAAGAATCTAGGCATGTATCGCTTGCAAGTATATGATAAAAATCATTTAGGACTCCATTCTCAAATACACAAAGATTCTACTCATTTTTTTAATGAATATAAAAAAGCAAACAAAAAAATGCCAATTACAATATGCATAGGTGGCGATCCACTTTATACTTGGTGCGGTCAAGCTCCGCTACCTTATGGAATGTATGAATTAGCTTTGTATGGATTGATAAGAAAGAAAAAACCTAAAGTTTGCAAATGTAATACAAATGATTTAATGGTGCCATATGATTGTGATATTGTTATAGAAGGTTTTGTAAATATAGATACATTAAAAGATGAAGGACCATTTGGTGATCATACAGGATTTTATACACCAATAGAGCCTTATCCAGTTATTGAGATTACCTCAATATCGCATAAAAATAATCCTATATATTTAGCTACGGTTGTAGGAAAACCTCCATTAGAAGATAAATATATGGGATATATGACAGAGCGGATATTTTTACCACTTCTAAAAACTACAAATTCATTTTTACTAGATTATTATATGCCAGAAAATGGTGTCTTTCATAATTTAATCTTAGCAAAGATTGATTGCAAATACCCAAATTGTGCAAAACAAATTATGCATAGTTTTTGGGGAGTAGGGCAGATGAGCTTTGTAAAACATGCAATATTTTTACCAAAAGATTCTCCTGCATTAAATGATCATTATAAAATAAGTGAGTTTATTTTAAATCACTTAGATATTAATGATTTGATTATTTCAAAAGGTATTTGCGATGCACTAGATCATTCATCCCCAGATTATGCAAGTGGTGGAAAGCTAGGGATTGATTGCACTATGGAAATAGAATCTACGCAAGATATAGAGATTTTAGATGATAATAAATTATTTCAAAAAATACATACAAATTATGATGAAATAGTTGATTTAAAGCAGTATTTTACGCATACAAAAAATCCAATCACTTTAATTTCTATCAATAAAAAAAGTAGAGTATTAGAGCATATAGAGGCATTTTATCCATTGCATTGTAGGATAGTTTTCGTGCTAGATTCTAAAGATAATGATTTATCAAATCTCTATATGTGTGTTTGGAGGATAACAAATAATATTGATGCACTAAGAGATATTTTAGTAAAAGATGGAGTTGTATTAATAGATGCAACTGCAAAAGGAAAATTAGAAAATCATAATAGAGAGTGGCCTAGTGATGTAGTTTGTACTCCTAGTGTCATAGAACATTTAGTAAAAATAGGTGTTATTAAAAGAGATGAAGAATTATGGAAAAAATATCAAATCTTTTAGTAGAATCCTTTTTTTAATATGCAAGGAGTTTATATGAAATTTTTTTTAGTTATTTTAGTATTGATTTTTAGTGCTTGTAATGATAATGATAATACACAAACACAACAAACTGAAATAAAAATACAAAATGATACACTAGATTCTAGTAAGACAATAAAGCCAAGTAGTTCAAATATAATAGATAATAATGAAGATTCTAATGCAACTAACAATGCAAATAAAGATTCTAATAAAGATATAACAAACAATACTCCAAATGTTTTAGCTGCAGATAATGCAAAAAAAGGAATTGATGTAAAAAATTTATATGTAAAATGTGCAGTTTGTCATGGTCCAAAAGGTGAGAAAATAGCACCAGGTAGCGAAGGCAATGTCCTCATATCAAAATTATCAAAAGAAGAAATAATAAGTGATTTGAAAGGTTATAGAGCAAAAACTCTAAAAAGAGGAAAATCATCAGCTATTATGTATTTACAAGCTGCAAATTTAAGTGATTTAGATATAGAAAGTCTTGGAGAGTATATTTCTAGTTTTAATAAGTAATGTTTTCAGTAGATAAAATTACACAGGCTAAATATGTAAAAGATAATTCTACTTTTTTGTCATATTTAATACCGATTGAAAATTTTGATGATTGCTTATTTGGATTAAAAAAAGAACACAAAAAAGCTGTGCATTTTGTAAGGGCTACTAGAATCTTAAATGAATATTCTCAAATAATAGAATATAGTAGCGATGATGGTGAGCCAAAAGGTAGCTCTGGTATGAGTGTTTTAAATGTAATGCGTGGCAGCAATCTTATAAATAGCGGTATTATTGTAGTTAGGTATTTTGGTGGAAAATTGCTTGGAGTTGGCGGTCTAGTGAGAGCTTATTCAGCTGCTGCATTGGAAGTCATTAATAATTCTCATTTAATTACATTTGAGAAATTACAAACAATAACAATACAATCTCCATTAAATAAAATAGAATTAGCAAAATATTTAGCAAGAAAACTAAATATAAAATCTTTAAAATTTGATTTTATGCAAAATTTTGCAATAATTCATATAGAAGCTAATGGAGATAAAATACAAGATTTTATCAATCATTTTAAAGAAAAGTAATCATATAGAGGGATTTATGGAATATTATTTATATGTTAAAGCATTGCATATTGTAGCTTTTGTAGCGTGGATGGCAGTTTTATTTTATTTACCTAGACTTTTTGTTTATCATACAGAAAATAAAGATAATAGTAGTTTTGTAGATGTAGTGAAAATTCAAGAAAATAAATTATATTATTTTATAGGGACGCCTGCTATTTTAATCACTATTATTACTGGGATTATTATGATTGTGCTAAACCTTGAATTATTCAAGACTGGTGCTTGGTTGCATGTAAAGCTTTTATTTGCATTTTTCTTAATTGTTTATCATATAGATTGTGGAAGACATCTAAAGAATCTAGAAAATAATATCTATAAAAAAAGTGGAAAATTTTATAGATTTTATAATGAGATTCCAACTATAGCATTATTTGTTATCGCATTTTCTGCCATTATAAAGTTTTGATTTAAAATAATGGAAATATTGATGGATAAACCTTGGGGTGGTAGATTTAAAGAAGATTCTTCAAAATTATTAGAAGAATTCAATGCATCTATAAATTTTGATAAAGAATTATACAAAGAAGATATTTTAGGTTCTAAAATACATGCAGAAATGCTATGTAATATTGGAATCTTAACTCTTGCAGAAAAAAATAATATCATAAGTGGATTAAATAAAGTATATCAAGAAATAGAAGATAATGAATTTGTATTTAAAATACAAGATGAAGATATACACATGGCAATTGAAAAGCGACTTACACAGCTTATTGGTGATAGTGCTAAAAAATTGCATACAGCAAGAAGTAGAAATGATCAAGTCGCACTTGATTTTAAGCTTTATTGTCTTAGTAAAAATAATGAAATAAAAGTTTTATTATTAGAACTCATTTCTACACTTTTAGATATTGCAAAAAATCATACAAAGACTATCATGCCTGGTATGACACATCTTCAACATGCACAGCCTGTTAGCTTTGCATTTCATCTATTGGCTTATTGTTTTATGTATAGACGAGATGTGGAGCGACTTTTTGATGATTATAAAAGAAATAATTATTCTCCTCTTGGTTCAAGTGCATTTGCTGGGACTCCATATAATATTGATAGAGAATACACAAGCTCAAAGCTAGGTTTTATAAGCCCTTGTTACAATGCTTGCGATGGCGTAAGTGATAGAGATTTTGCACTTGATTTATTATATTCTATTTCTATGATTGCTATGCATACTTCAAGATTTGCAGAAGAATTGGTATTATGGAGTAGCTATGAATTTAGATTTATTACTATTAGTGATAGTTTTGCAACTGGAAGTTCTATCATGCCAAATAAGAAGAATCCAGATGTAGCAGAATTACTTCGTGGCAAAACAGGACGCATATATGGCAATCTGATTGCTTTGCTTACTACTTTAAAAGCACTTCCTCTTGCCTATAATAAAGATATGCAAGAGGATAAAGAGGCATTATTTGATAGTTGTTCTAATATCATTTTATCTCTTAAAGTATTAATTGGCATGCTTAAAGAAATCACAATCAATAAAGACGAAATGTTTAAAAAAGCTCAAATTGGGCATATCACTGCTACTGATTTAGCTGATTTTTTAGTCCAAAAAGTTGGTATTAGTTTTAGAGAATCTCATCATATTGTTGGAAAAATTGTAGCTTATGCAGAATCTAAGAATTGTGATATAAGCGAGCTTAGTATCGATGAAATAATCACTCAAGATAATAGAATCCCAAAAGATGTAAAAGAGGTGCTAGATTTATATCATTCTATGAATTCTAGAAAATCTTTTGGTGGCACAAGTGAAGAATCTGTAAGAGAACAAATAGAATTTTTATCAAAGTGGTTAAATGCAAAATAAGCAAGATAATATAATAAATATGTTTGATGATATTGCAAGCAATTATGATATCGCAAATAGAATCCTTAGCTTTAATGTCGATACAAAATGGAGAAAAGAAGCTTGTATAAAAGCATTAAACCTGGCAAATAATAATAATTTAAATATTGCTGATATTGCTTGTGGCACAGGTGATATGATAATAAATTGGCTTAAATTTAGCAAAGATTCTAAGATTCTAGGAATCGACCCATCAATAAATATGCTAAATATCGCAAAAAATAAACTTCCAAATGAAGTGAAATTAATACAAGGTGAAGCAAAAGATATTGCTATTGATGATGAAAAAATAGATATTTTATCTATTGCTTATGGGCTTAGAAATGTTGTTGAAATTGATAAGGCTTTGAGTGAGTTTCATAGGGTTTTAAGAATTGGCGGAATCTTAGTCATCTTGGAATTTACAAGAAAAGATAATGCAAATATTATTGATAATATTGCATTATTCTATACAAAACATATATTGCCAATACTTGGTGGATTAATATCTAAGAATTACAAAGCTTACAAATATCTGCCAGATTCTATTGATGGTTTTTTAACACTTGAGGAATTAGAAGAAAAGCTAAAGATTCTAGGGTTTTTAGTGAAAGTAAAAAAAAGATATATTGCTAATTTGTGTAGTTTAATTATCGCACAAAAAGTTGATTAAGGCTTTAGTATGGATTTAGGAAATGCACTGCATTATTCAGATTCCATTATTAGTTTGGCTGTGCCTGTTTTTGTGATTGTTATGGTTTTTGCTACACGAAAGGTGGCATTATCATTATTACTTGGTATAGTGCTTGGTGGTATATTAGCATTTTATCATGAGCCACTAAATATACTGCTATATGTATATAAAAATATTTCATCTGTATTTTATTCATTTGATGAGAATAAAAATTTTAGTGTGAGTTATAGTAGCATATATGTATTTGGATTTTTGGTTTTACTTGGAATCTTAACCCAAATAATATTTTATTCAGGCGCTATTAATGCTTTTGTAAATTGGGCTCATAAGAAAGTATCAAATCCTAGAAGTTCAGAATCTATTGCTTTTATAGCAGGTATTATTATATTTGTTGATGATTATTTTAATGCCTTGACCGTGGGACAAATTAGCAAATCTCTAAATGATGCTAATAAATCTAGTAGAGAGAGATTAGCCTATATTATAGATTCTACTTCAGCTCCAGTTTGTATTCTAATGCCAATTAGTAGCTGGGGAGCATATATTATTGGTGTGATGGATGAATCAGTGCCAAAGAGTTTTGGTGGATTGTCTTTGCTTACAAGCAGTATTTGGAGTAATTATTATGCATGGTTTGCACTTTTGGCTGTATTTCTAACAATCTTTTGGCAGATAAACTTACCTGCAATGCAAAGAAATGTAAATGTAGATGTAAAAGATCTATTAGATAAAAAACAGACTTTGGATAAAACAAGCTCTATTTGGTTGCTTATCATCCCGATATTAACATTAATGATTTCTATAACAACCATATTATTTTGGAGTGGATATAAAGCTAGTGACAATCCAACGCTAATTAATATTTTATCAAATACAGATACAGCATTTTCATTATTTTATGGCGGTTTATTTACTATTTTTATTAGTGTATTAGTTAGTATTAAACATCTTAGAATCTCATATACTTACATGATATTAAAAAGAGGATTTTTAAATATGCTACCTGCTATTATTATCTTGATATTAGCATGGTCAATTGGTCCTGTGATTAGAGATGATATGCAAACTGGTATATATTTGGCAAATATGGGTAAAAATATGATGTCTAGTGATTTTATTCTATTTATTCCTGCAATGTTATTTATCATATCCGCATTTATTGCATTTGCAACAGGGACAAGCTGGGGAGTATTTGCTATTATGATACCAATTGGCATAAGTATTATTGGCTCTTCAGGCGGAGATTTAGTTCTTGGGATATCTGCTATTCTTGCTGGTGCAGTATTTGGAGATCATAGCTCACCAATTTCTGATACTACTATTTTATCTGCCACTGGTGCAGGTTGCTCTATACAAAGCCATTTTATTACTCAATTGCCGTATGTATTAAGCATTGCAGTTATCTCACTAATTAGCTTTATAGTCGCTGGAATCTATGGTATATTATTTGGGTATATTATTGGCATATGTATTACAATAATATTATTTTATTTTTATAAAAGGTACCTAAGTAAGCCAATTAATTTATAATTAGCCTAAAATAGGAATCTTCCGCCAATCCTTATATCTAAATAATTTGGAGTTTTGCGTGAATTTATTTGTTTTAGATTAAGGCTTGATTGAATAGAAAAATCTAAAAAATGCAATATATTCATTCCACCTGTGAGTATTAATCCATATGGATTTGGTTTCATATCAGACATGGCACCAAATCGAAAATCTACATATGAAGCATCAAGTATAACTCCACCACCAATCATCTGACTTTTTTTGTTTGGATTAAGTGTTGTATTTGGGATGATATCTATATCAGCTAATATTGTAAATCTCCATAATTCTAGTCCAATCCCAGCTCTTAATTGCGTATCTAAATCAAATTTACCAATTGAAGTGTCAATTTTTGGTGTATTGATATTTTTACCAACTATACCAATAGAAAATCCAGATATTTTATATAATGCACCTATATCAATTCCAAATGTATGGCTTTGCTTTGTATTATCTTTTAGATTGAAATTTAATTTTATATTATCTAATGAAAATGTTTGACTTTGAAGCATGCTTGTTGCATGTATATATTTTGCACTTGCACCTAGATATAAATCACCAAATAAAAAAGGAATACCCACTCCATAGGCTATTGGGATTTCAACAAGTATAAGTGTATTTGTATTTAGATTATGTTTTGCACTGCTATTTAATATAGAGCTTGAATTATAATTACTCTCATCTGATTGAGTAAGAGAAATATTATTATGATTTATATCTACTTTATAATAATTACTGCCATTTTGAATGATGAGTTTATTGTATTTTTTATCCATTTCAAGATTTAAAAAACCACTTGCATTTACAAGCATTCCAACCCCAAGGCTACCAAGACCAACAGGCGCATGAAATACTAATCCATTATTACTATGAATCTTTAAATCATTGTTTTTAGTAGAATTTATAATAGTTTGGTAATCATCTATTAATCTATCAAGATGTTGGTTTGCACCACGACTGATTGTAATTCCACCAATAGATTTTAAAATATCTTTAAAATCTATGCCATTGCCATTTGCTTTATTTATAGTCTCTAATAAACCTGGTATTTTATTAACATCAATATTATCTATGATACTACTTATTAAGCTTACATCAACTCCACTTTGTCCTGTTTTTGTGACAGCAGATTCTAAATCTTTTTTAATTGTATTTATTTTATCTGCATTAGCTGGTTCTTTTAGTTTATCTATGGCTTCTTGAACAGAAGTTATGTTGCTATTACCATTGCCTAGCACTCCTGTTAGATAAGTTTTGAGACTTTCACTATCTTTTATTCCACCATTATTACCCATATTTGAGAGTATTGTTGTTATCTGCCCTAGATTCTCAAAGTTTTTTGTATTTGCAGCCCTTAAGACAATCCTACTATTTGAGCCATTCATTATACTTTTAATTTGATTTGGAAAATTTTGTATATTTTGATAGTCAATATTTGCTAGTTCTGTTAGATTATTTTCTCTAAATCCAGCACCAAAACTATATGCGATATTAAACTTATTATTTACACCAAGTAAGGCAGGATTATAATGCACAGCCCAACTATTTTTTGTATATGCTACGCCCGCTCCACCAACACTTGCAGGAGTATTTCCCATAATATTAAATTCTAATGCGTTAATGAGGCTAACACTAATTAGAAGCGTGTATATTGTTTTCATTGATAATCCTAAAAACTAAATCCCCCACCAATTTTTACACCAAATTCAGTTGGAATCTTTCTACCATTTCCTTTTGTCATATTTGTATTTGAAAATAATGATATATCAATTACTTTAAATCCAAGACCACCATAGATAAGCCAACCTTCAGCTCCATTTGCAAGATTTTTAGCAAGTCCAAGTTTTATATCCATAAATGTAAAATCCACATCTCCACCAAGTGAGATATATTGAACTTGTTTTTTACCCATTGTAT